>NZ_QPFW01000214.1:0-36310 GCF_008122455.1 Enterobacter sp. C6 | reverse complement strand
GCGTTTGACTCCGTGCCGGCCATTATTGCCGTGAGCCGCGAGCCGCTGATTATCTACAGCGCCATGATGTTCGCTATTCTCGGTCTGCGTACGCTTTACTTCGTGCTGGAAGCGCTGAAGCAGTACCTGGTACACCTTGAGAAAGCCGTGGTGCTGCTGCTGTTCTTTGTGGCGTTCAAGCTGGGGTTAAATGCCACTGACCACTTCTGGCATCACGGTTACAGCATTGGCGCGACGGCCAGCCTGTTTGTTGTATTAGGCGTGCTGGCGCTGGGGATTATTGCGAGCGTGATGTTCCCGGGGAAACGTGAGGCCTGATACATCGCTTTTCTCCCTCTCCCTGTGGGAGAGGGCCGGGGTGAGGGCACCAGACCGCACCTAACCCTTAATCGGTGAATTCCGGCGCTTGCGCGGCGGGTGGAAGTGCCGCCAGTGCGGATCCTGCGCCGCCGCCAGCAGCTCGTGGTCGCCGCGGGTGTCTCCCCAGGCGCGCAGGTGATAGGCGTTCAGATCGCCATACACTTTTTCCAGCCTTGCCACCTTCTGGGCGCAGCGGCAGTTGTGGCCCGTGATGCGCCCCGTCAGCTTGCCATCTTTCACTTCCAGCTGCGTGCCAATCAGCTTAATGCCCAGTTTGTCAGCCCACGGCTGAAGCACCAGCGCCGGAGAGGCGGAACAGATGGTCACCTCCGCACCGGAATTCACCTCAGCCGCCACCGCCAGAACCCCTTCGGGACGCATCAGCTTGTTCCAGTATTTTTCGCAAAAGGCTTCCGCCTGCTGGCGCAACCAGTGTTCATCCACGCCCGTCAGGAACGTTTTGATCAGCACTTCCTTTAGCTCATCGCGCGTCAGCTTACGACGCACGCAGTGGAGCGTGGGCAGCGCCATACGCACCAGACGACCCGCGAAGTAACGTTTCCCGAAGGCAAAGCGCAGGAAAGGAATAAAGCTGTCGTGGTGCGTTAATGTCCCATCAAAGTCAAAGACAGAGAGCACGCTGGATTTCGCCACCGTCTCGTCGGCAATCATATTGGTCATAAATACGTCTTAGCTGAAATACACATTCTGCGGATCAGTTTACCTGCTTTAGCTGGACAGTCCTTATACCACCACCATTTTTTCTCCATCTTGCGATCTCAAAGTGAGTCCATTTTTGGTCTCGATAAGGATTGGTGAAAAAAAGAACTGCCTATATTATCGCCACATCGCAAGATATTTTGGGGAACCATTGGGCCCCACAGGTAAGGAAAAACTCACTCACTACGTCTTTCTTGATATGACTCTTAGATCGCTTATTTCAATCCTCACGTTAAGTTTTGCTTCGTTTTCTGCAATGAGTTTTCAACTTCCAGCGTCGATGTTATCGATGAACTATGAACTGGCAGTATCGCCAGCGAAATCTGCCCTGAAGCATCAGGCAACGGATCCGCTGCGCTAGCGTATTCTCGATCCATACCAGAAAGGGGAAATCACCCGGTAACCGCGGGGCGGAATCACGCATTGCGGCGCGCAGATTGCTCCATTCCGCCCGACGTGTTGCGGCAAGTGATGCCTGACAACATTAAATAATGTCATCCACGACGCCGCCGTCGACGCGTAACGCCGCGCCGGAGGTGGCGGAGGCCTGTGGCGAACAGACATAAATCACCATATTGGCCACCTCTTCAACCGTGGCCGCGCGCTGGATCACCGAGCTGGGGCGGTTGGCCATCACAAACTCTTTCGCCAGCTGCTCCAGCGATTTGCCGGTTTTTTCGATTTCATCTTTCATCATCTCTGCAAAACCGTCCGACATCGTCGGGCCTGGCAGTACGCTGTTGACCGTCACGCCGCTCCCTGCCACGAACTTCGCCAGCCCGCGCGCCAGCGAGAGCTGTGCCGTTTTGGTCACGCCGTAGTGGATCATATCCGCCGGGATATTGCAGGCCGACTCGGAGGAGATAAACACCACGCGTCCCCAGCCTTTCTGCACCATGCCCGGCAGCAGGGCGCGGGACAGACGCACGCCGGACATCACGTTGGTCTGCCAGTAACGCTCCCAGGTTTCATCGTCGGTGGCATAGAAATCCTCAGGGCCGTAAATCCCGGCGTTGTTAACCAGAATGTCGACGTTATTCGCCACCTTCAGCAGCGACTCGACCCCTTCCGCCGTGCTGAGATCGGCAATCGCGGCGCGCACCTGTACGCCCGGCACCACCTGCTGCAGCTGCTGAATGCCTTTGTTCACCGATTCCGTGCTGCGGCCATTGACGATCACTTCCGCCCCGCTTTCTGCCAGACCTCTGGCAATGGCGAACCCGATCCCGCCGGTTGAGGCGGTCACCAGCGCCACTTTCCCCGTAAAGTCGATTTTCATCATCAGCTCCCTATCGTTTTAACGTTCGGACCTTAAAGCGTAGCAGGTGAGGATGACGGCTCCTGGCTAAAAAGGCGCAGCAGCGTCTCCACCTGCTCGTCAAGCGGGGCGAGGGAGCGCTTAACAATCAGGTGAAGCGGCGTTGCTCTGCGCGCACCGTGGCTCAGCGGCAGGCGTTTCAGGACGCCTTGATCCAGCTGGGTCTGGATGCGTTCCTCTGGCAGCCAGCCGTAGCCGACCTGAGAGAGGACGGCCTCTATGGCGGCATCGATGGTGGAGAAGGTCCACGACTCACTGGCAGCACGTGCGGCGGGCTGGCTGTCCGCAATCTGGATAAGCGGCCACGGGCGCAGCATCTCATCATTTAGCGGCGCGTCGAGGTGAAAGAGGGGATGCTGGTGATGGGCCACGGCAACAAAGTCGATATTCATCAGCCATTCGCCGAGCCCGGTAATGTCCTGGCGGCGGGTTAAGATCATCACATCGGCTTCGTCGTTAATGGCGTCGGCGCGGGTATTTTCCAGCACTTCGGTGAGTCGTACCTGGGTCTGCGGATACTGCTGCTGGAACTGGCGCAAAATGGCGAACAGGCGGCGGCGCGGGAAAATGGAGTCCACCACCAGATCCAACCGCGTGCGCATCCCGTTGCGAAGGGTCGCTGCGCGCGTCTCAACATACGAAAAGGCTTTCAGCAGCGGTTTAACCTGGCTGAGAAGAAGCTCACCGGCCGGGGTTAACACCGCCCGTCTCCCCTCCGGGACCAGCAGCGCCACGCCGAGCCGCTCCTGCAGCAGCGACAGGTTATAGCTCACCGAAGACTGGCTGCGGTGGGTTTCTTCTGCGGCTTTGGCAAAGCTGCCCGCTTCCACCACTCGTTCCAGTAAGGACCATTGTTCCAGCGTCGTCTTATGCATGATTTATCTAAAATCTGGATGAATTTGATTAAAACATAGCGTTATTCATCCATTTTTTGAAGGGGTACGATCGTCTCATCAAAACAAAGGAGACATCTTATGAACACCTTCGACAAACACGACTTAAGCGGCTTCGTTGGCAAACACCTTGTTTATACCTACGACAACGGCTGGAACTACGAGATTTACGTCAAAAATGAGACGACCCTGGATTACCGTATTCACAGCGGTCTTGTGGCAAACCGTTGGGTGAAAGATCAGCAGGCTTACATCGTGCGGGTAGGGGAGAGCATCTATAAAATTTCCTGGACCGAGCCAACCGGCACCGACGTCAGCCTGATTGTGAACCTGGGCGACAAACTGTTCCACGGCACCATCTTCTTCCCGCGCTGGGTCATGAACAACCCGGAAAAAACCGTCTGCTTCCAGAACGATCATATTCCGCTGATGAACAGCTATCGCGATGCGGGCCCGGCGTATCCAACGGAAGTGATTGATGAATTTGCCACGATCACCTTTGTGCGCGACTGCGGCGCAAATAATGAAAGCGTTATCGCCTGCGCCGCCAGCGAATTGCCGAATGATTTTCCTGCTAATCTTAACTAAGCGCGACAGTTGAATGCGCGACAATTGATATTAATAGAAAGTTCCCGGAGGATGACGGAATTCCCACCCAAACCTCCGGGATTTTTATTTTGGTTGAGTATTCATTTACTTTTCTTATAATTTTAATGTAAACGAAATGAAATAGTAGAGTAATCGCTGTGAGTCCACCCGCAAAAAAACAAAAAAATAGTTAGAATCACTATCCTGCTGTTGTAAAACGATTTTCTATCCTATTTTATGTGCTGTTTCCCTTCCGCTCTTCGCCTGTCTTAATTTTTTCCTAAGAAAACGACGCTACTTTTGCTTCAGTTGATGGTTTGTTGACATAACTGTTATAGCGACTTAATTTTATTTGGTCTTTATTTAATAACCATCTTGCATGATCCCATTGAGCTGCCCATTACGACAGCGCAGTAAAAGATGACGCCTTTAATACAGCAAGGAAATTAATAATGAGTGATTTTCTGCCTTTTTCGCGACCGTCGATGGGCGCTGAGGAAATTGCGGCGCTTCAGGACGTTTTGATGTCGGGCTGGATCACCACGGGGCCTAAGAATCAGGAACTTGAAGAGGCATTCTGTCAACTTACCGGGAATCAGCATGCGATTGCCGTCTGTTCAGCCACCGCGGGTATGCACGTCACGCTGATGGCGCTGGATATTGGCCCGGGCGATGAAGTCATTACCCCTTCCCAGACCTGGGTCTCCACGCTGAATATGATCGTGTTGCTGGGTGCCACACCGGTCATGATTGATGTGGACAAAGATACATTAATGGTGACGCCAGAAGCCGTTGAAGCCGCCATTACCCCGCGTACCAAAGCCATTATTCCCGTTCATTATGCCGGCGCGCCGTGTGAAATCGACGCTATCCATGCCATCGGTGAACGTCACGGTATTCCGGTTATTGAAGATGCGGCCCATGCCGCCGGAACGTACTACAAGAACCGTCACGTGGGCTGGAAAGGGACGGCGATTTTTTCCTTCCACGCCATTAAAAATATGACCTGCGCGGAAGGCGGCTTAGTCGTCACGGATAATGCCCAGCTGGCACAGCGGATCCGCAGTCTGAAATTCCACGGCCTTGGCGTAGACGCCTATGACCGCCAGACGCACGGTCGTGCGCCGCAGGCGGAAGTGATCGCGCCGGGCTATAAATACAACCTGGCGGACATTAATGCCGCGCTGGCGCTGGTGCAGTTAGGTAAACTGAAAGAGGCCAACAGGCGCCGCCAGGAAATCGCTGAACGCTACCTGCGGGAGCTGGCCGATACGCCGTTCCAGCCGCTCACCATTCCGTCATGGCCGCACGTGCACGCCTGGCACCTGTTTATTATTCGCGTTGATGAAGCGCGCTGTGGGATCTCACGCGACAACCTGATGGCGGCGCTGAAAGAGAAAGGCATCGGTACCGGCCTCCACTTCCGCGCGGCCCACACCCAAAAATACTACCGCGAGCGTTTTCCTGAAGTATCGCTCCCGAATTCTGAATGGAATAGCGCGCGTATTTGTTCCCTCCCTCTTTTCCCGGATATGACTCATGACGACACAACCCGTGTCATTACCGCACTCCATCAGCTTGCAGGACATTGATATGTTCAGTGCACCGCCTGTACAAAAAGTTTCCGTGGTCATCCCGGTTTATAACGAGCAGGAGAGCCTGCCCGAACTGATCCGCCGTACAACGGCCGCCTGTGACACGATGGGCAAGGCTTACGAAATTCTGCTGGTGGATGACGGCAGTAGCGATAATTCCGCACTGATGCTGACCGAAGCCGCGCAGGCTGAAGGCAGCCACATTGTGGCCGTGCTGCTCAACCGCAACTACGGCCAGCATTCGGCGATTATGGCGGGGTTTAGCCACGTCACGGGCGATCTGATCATCACCCTGGATGCTGACCTGCAAAACCCGCCGGAAGAGATCCCGCGCCTGGTTGCCAAAGCCGATGAAGGTTATGACGTGGTCGGCACGGTACGTCAGAACCGCCAGGACAGCCTGTTCCGTAAGCTGGCGTCACGCACCATTAACCGCCTGATCCAGCGCACCACCGGTAAAGCGATGGGTGACTACGGCTGCATGCTGCGCGCCTACCGCCGCCATATTGTCGACGCCATGCTGCATTGCCATGAGCGCAGCACCTTCATTCCGATTCTGGCGAATACCTTTGCCCGTAAGGCAACGGAAATCCCGGTTCTGCACGCCGAGCGCGAGCACGGGGAATCGAAGTACAGCTTTATGCGTCTCATCAACCTGATGTATGACCTCATCACCTGCCTGACCACCACGCCGCTGCGTCTGCTGAGCGTGTTCGGCAGCATCATCGCCGTGGCCGGTTTTGCGCTGTCCGTTCTGCTGGTGGTACTGCGACTGGTCTTTGGCCCGCAGTGGGCGGCGGAAGGGGTCTTCATGCTCTTTGCCGTGCTGTTTATGTTCATCGGCGCTCAGTTTGTCGGAATGGGCCTTCTCGGTGAATACATTGGCCGTATCTATAACGATGTTCGCGCGCGTCCGCGCTACTTTATTCAACGTGTTGTCCGTCAGGAACACAAAGCATCTCAAGAGGAAATTCACCCATGAAAGCTGTTGTATTTGCCTATCACGATATGGGGTGCACGGGCACGCTGGCCCTGCTGGAAGCGGGCTATGACATTGCGGCAATCTTTACCCATCCGGACACCGCCGGAGAGAATAACTTTTTCGGCTCCGTGGCGCGTATCGCCGCCGAGCGTGGGATCCCGGTTTATGCGCCGGACGACGTAAATCACCCGCTGTGGGTGGATCGCATCCGCGCGCTCGCGCCTGATGTGATCTTCTCGTTCTACTATCGCAACCTGCTCTCCGACGAGATCTTAGGCCTGGCCGCAAAAGGCGCCTTTAACCTTCACGGTTCTCTGCTGCCGGCCTACCGTGGCCGCGCCCCGCTGAACTGGGTGCTGGTGAACGGTGAAACGGAAACGGGCGTGACGCTGCACCGCATGGTGCACCGTGCGGATGCGGGCGCTATCGTGGCACAGCAGAAGGTCGCTATTGATGCGGACGAAACTGCGCTGCAGCTGCATCACAAGCTGAACGCGACGGCACAGACGCTGCTGCGTGATGCACTTCCCGCCATCCTCAGCGGCACCTTCAGCGAAACCGCGCAGGAAGAGAGCAAGGCAACCAGCTTTGGTCGCCGTACGCCGGAAGATGGTCGTCTGGACTGGAACAAACCGGCCCGCCAGCTGCACAACCTGGTGCGCGCCGTGACCGACCCGTGGCCGGGCGCGTACAGCTTTGCTGGCGTTAGCAAATTTATCGTCTGGAAATCCCGCGTGCGTGACGATATTCCTGCCGCTAAACCGGGCACCGTCGTCTCTGTCTCCCCGCTGATTGTGAGCTGCGGCGAGCAGGCGCTGGAGATCGTCACCGGACAAACCGACAACGGCCTGTACGTTCAGGGCACACAGCTGGCTCAGTCTCTGGGCCTGGTGACCGGGGCGCTGATCACCAGCGCACCGGTTGTAGCCATCAAACGCCGTACCCGCGTGCTTATCCTCGGCGTAAACGGCTTTATCGGTAACCACCTGACCGAGCGTCTGCTCAAAGACGATAACTACGAAATCTACGGTCTGGATATCGGCTCTGATGCGATCAGTCGTTTCCTCGACAACCCGCGTTTTCACTTCGTGGAAGGGGATATCAGCATCCATTCCGAGTGGATCGAATATCACATTAAAAAATGCGACGTGGTGCTGCCGCTGGTCGCCATTGCCACGCCAATCGAGTACACCCGTAACCCGCTTCGCGTGTTCGAGCTGGACTTCGAAGAGAACCTGAAGATCATCCGCGACTGCGTGAAATACGACAAGCGCATCATCTTCCCGTCCACCTCTGAAGTGTACGGCATGTGTACCGATAAGAACTTCGACGAAGACACCTCCAACCTGGTGGTCGGGCCGATCAACAAACAGCGCTGGATCTACTCCGTCTCCAAACAGCTGCTGGACCGCGTGATTTGGGCCTACGGTGAGAAAGAAGGTCTGCGCTTTACCCTGTTCCGTCCGTTCAACTGGATGGGGCCACGTCTGGATAACCTGAACGCGGCGCGTATCGGCAGCTCCCGTGCGATCACCCAGCTGATCCTGAACCTGGTAGAAGGCTCACCCATTAAGCTTATCGAAGGCGGGAAACAGAAACGCTGCTTTACCGATATCAGCGACGGTATCGAAGCGCTGTTCCGCATCATCGAAAACAAAGATAACCGCTGCAACGGCGAGATCATTAACATCGGTAACCCGGACAACGAAGCGAGCATTCGCGAGCTGGCCGAGATGCTGCTGGCCAGCTTCGAGCGTCATCCGCTGCGCGATAAGTTCCCGCCGTTTGCCGGTTTCCGCGAAGTGGAAAGCAGCAGCTACTACGGCAAAGGGTATCAGGACGTTGAGCACCGTAAGCCAAGCATTCGCAATGCGAAGCGCTGCCTGAACTGGACGCCGACGGTGAAGATGGAGCTGACCATTGATGAGACGCTCGATTTCTTCCTGCGCACCGTGGAGCTGTCGGAACAGGACTCATGAAAAAAGTCGGTTTACGCATTGATGTCGACACCTTCAGGGGAACGCGTGACGGCGTACCCAAACTGCTGGAACTGCTGAGCAAGCACGGTGTGCGTTCCAGCATTTTCTTCAGCGTGGGGCCTGACAACATGGGACGCCATTTATGGCGTCTGGTTAAACCGGCATTTCTGTTCAAAATGCTGCGCTCGCGCGCAGCATCCCTCTACGGCTGGGATATTTTGCTGGCCGGCACCGCCTGGCCCGGCAGACGCATCGGTGCGGGTAATGAAGCGATTATCCGCGAGGCGGCTCAGCATCATGAGATTGGCCTGCATGCCTGGGATCACCATGCCTGGCAAGCCTGGGCTGGCGTCTGGGACATCCCGCGTCTGTCCCGTGAGGTCGAGCGTGGGATGCTGGAGCTGGAGGCCATTACCGGTCAGCCCGTGCGCTGCTCTGCCGTGGCGGGATGGCGTGCGGATCAGCGCGTCGTGAAAGCCAAAGAAGCCTTCGCGTTTCGCTACAACAGCGATTGCCGCGGAACCGGACCCTTTTTGCCGCTGTTAGGCGAAAATCGCTACGGTACGGTGCAAATTCCGGTCACGCTTCCCACCTGGGATGAAGTGGTCGGACGCGAGGTAAAGGCGGATGAGTTCAATCGCTACATTCTGGACCGCATTCATCGTGACGCCGGTACGCCGGTGTATACCATCCATGCCGAAGTGGAAGGGATTGCGTATCAACATGATTTCGACGAACTGCTGACCATGGCCGCTCAGGAGGGCATCGAATTCTGCCCGTTGAGCGAGCTGCTGCCAGACGACCTCAGCACCCTGCCCGTGGGCAAAGTCGTACGTAATGAACTGGCTGGCCGGGAAGGCTGGCTTGGCTATCAACAAACCGTGAGTCCGGTCCCATGAAAACAGCCCGTTATGGCTTAGCGCTTCTCGCACTGTTTATCGTTTACTACCTCATTCCTGTCGATGTCCGCCTGCTGTGGCAGCCTGATGAAACGCGCTATGCGGAAATCAGCCGCGAAATGCTGGCCTCCGGAGACTGGATTGTCCCGCATTTTCTGGGGCTGCGTTACTTTGAAAAACCGATCGCTGGCTACTGGATCAACAGTATCGGGCAGATGTTGTTCGGGCACACCAACCTCGCCGTGCGCGCCGGGTCGATCTTCTCCACCGGCTTAGCCGCGCTGCTGGTCATCTGGATGGCCTGGCGTCTCTGGCGAGATAAGCGGACAGCCATTTTCTCTGGCCTGATCTTCCTGACCCTGTTCCTGGTGTATGGCATCGGCACGTATGCGGTGCTGGATCCTATTATCACCCTGTGGCTGGTGGCGGCGATGTGCAGCTTCTGGCTGGCCTCACAGGCGCAAACCGTTGCCGGAAAAGCGGGTGGCTATGTGCTGCTCGGGCTGGCCTGCGGGATGGGGGTGATGACCAAAGGCTTCCTGGCGCTGGCGGTACCGGTGATTGGCGTGCTGCCGTGGGTGATCGCCCAGAAGCGCTGGAAAGAGGTGCTGATTTTTGGCTGGCTCGCGATCCTAAGCTGCGTGCTGATTGTTCTGCCATGGGGGCTGGCCATTGCGCAGCGTGAGCCTGACTTCTGGCGTTACTTCTTCTGGGTTGAGCATATTCAGCGTTTCGCCCAGAGCGACGCGCAGCACAAAGCCCCGTTCTGGTACTACATACCGTTCCTGATTGCGGGTAGCCTGCCGTGGCTGGCGCTGCTGCCCGGTGCGTTTCGTCTCGGCTGGAATGACCGACAAAACGCGGGTGGCGGGTTCTATCTGCTGGGATGGGTGGTGATGCCGCTGCTGTTCTTCAGCATCGCCAAAGGCAAGCTGCCGACCTATATCCTGCCGTGCTTTGCCCCGCTGGCTATCCTGATGGCGCGCTATGCCTGCCTCGCGGCGGAGAAAGGTGCCAAAGCGTTACGCATTAACGGCGGGATTAACCTGGCGTTTGGCGTTATCGGCGTGATAGCGGCACTAGTGGTCTCGCCGTGGGGACTGACTAAGCATCCGGTCTGGACCTCGGTCGAACTGTATAAAGTCTTCTGCGCGGTGGTCGCGTTTCTTATCTGGGCCGCGGTAGGCTGGTTTACGTTCAGGCAGAGTCAGCAGCGCTGGTGGCTGGCGGCACTGTGCCCTGCGGGGCTGGCGCTGCTGATTGGTTTTGCCATTCCTAACCTGGTGGTGGATTCCAAACAGCCGCAGTCGCTGGTCGACACCGTGCGCGAGCCGCTTCAGGACAGCCGATTTGTTCTGGCCAATAACGTGGGCGTGGCCGCTGGCCTGGCGTGGGAGCTGAAGCGCAATGACATCACGCTGTTTGGTCAGAGCGGCGAGCTGCGTTACGGGCTGGATTATCCTGATGTGAAAGATCGTTTTGTCGGTAGAGATGACTTCGCGCAGTGGCTGGCAGAGCACCGTCAGCAGGGACGCGTATCGCTGGTTATCCTGCTGTCAAAACGCGATGACCTTTCGCGGGCTAATCTGCCAGAACCGGACAGCCTGTATATCCAGGGCCGTCTGGCCTACCTGCAGTATCTGCCGAAGTGATGACCTGGATCTGGCTGATACTGGCAAGCCTGCTCAGCTGCGCGGGGCAACTGTGTCAGAAACAAGCCACCCGTCCGGCGAAAGCCGGACGGCGTGGGGCGCACATTGCGCTGTGGCTTGGCCTGGCCCTGCTGGCGCTGGGCAGTGGGATGCTGGTCTGGCTGGTGGTACTGCAACGCCTGCCTGTCGGCATTGCCTACCCTATGCTGAGCCTCAATTTTGTCTGGGTGACGCTGGCGGCGAAGGTATTCTGGCGTGAAAACGTCGCGTTGCATCACTGGCTGGGGGTGGGGTTGATCATCGTTGGGATTGTTATCCTGGGAGGGAGCCTGTGAAAGGAGCGTTCTGGGCCTTATGCAGCGTGCTGTTAGTCAGCGCCGCGCAGCTGTTGCTGCGAGACGCCATGCTGGCACTGCCACCGGTCAGCGATGTTCTGGCGCTGATTTCCGCGCTGTGGCACTTCTCATCCGGCACGGGCGCGCTGCTGCTGGGGTTGATGGGGTATGTGGCCTCTATGGGCTGCTGGTATCTGGCGCTGCATCGTATGGCGCTCAGCAAAGCCTATGCCTTGCTGAGCCTCAGTTATATTCTGGTGTGGGGCATAGCGATCCTGCTGCCGGGTTGGGGGGAGCATTTCTCCTGGCACGGGCTGGCGGGGGTCGGGTTTATTATTCTGGGTGTGTTAGTGATTTTTCTGCCCCGAACGTCCCAACGTGAATAATCGACTCGTTGGTCAGGGTATAAGGGGTCGATGTGCAGACGGCAAGGCTCAGCGAGCCGACCTGTAGCTGACTGACCGCATGTGTCTGCGCAGTGCTGTCGATGCTGACAATCTGCCAGGCACTGCCGCCACGCTGTTTCACAATCGCTTCTTTCCGTGTCCAGATACGCCAGAACGCAGAAAGCCGTTCCTCGGGCGCTTCACGCTCCAGCTCATCATGCTCTGTCACGCTGAATACCGCATTAGCCAGCGCCTGCCAGTTCTTCCTTGGACGAATCACTTCGATATCACAGCCGACTTCGCCTTCATCGCTCATCAGTAAGGCGATATCGTCACCGCTGTGGCTCAGGTTGAACCACAGTGGATGACCCTTCGCAAAGGCTGGTTTCCCCTGCTCACCGTAAATGATGTCGGGGAGCGGGTGAGGAGATAACGTTCTGGCGAGCAGCGTCCTCCCGGCCAGCCAGGAGGCATGTCGGGCACCCTGAGGTGCCCTGTGTACGAGCGTTGACGCCAGCGGGTCCGCGCTAAGGGTGGAGATCTTTCCCAGTACAAACTGGTACATAGTTACGCCCAGCGTTTAATGATAATCGAGGTGTTGATGCCGCCGAACGCGAAGTTATTACTCTGCAGATATTCGCAATCGATCTGGCGGGCTTCCCCCATAATATAATCTAAAGCACCGCATTGCTCATCCGGGTGCGTTAAATTGAGCGTCGGGGCAAACCAGCCTTCACGCATCATCTGCAAGCTCATCCACGCTTCCAGCGCGCCGCAGGCCCCTAACGTATGGCCAAAATAGCTCTTCAGCGAGGAAACCGGCACGTTGTCACCATAGATAGCGGCAGTGGCCTGACTTTCGGCGATATCACCGCGATCGGTGGCGGTACCGTGCGCGGAGATATACCCCATATCCAGGGCGCTTAATCCCGCCATGGCCAGCGACTGCTCCATGCAAATCTGCATGGTTTCACGCTGAGGCTGGGTGATATGGGCCGCGTCACAGTTAGTGGCAAAGCCCACGATTTCGCCGTAGATCCTGGCCCCGCGCGCTTTGGCATGCTCCAGCTCTTCGAGTATCAGGGTACCTGCGCCTTCCCCAATCACCAGACCATCGCGTTGCGTATCGAATGGTGAAGGGGTGGTTTTGGGTTCGTCGTTACGCTGGCTGGTGGCAAACAGCGTGTCAAACACCGCCGCTTCAGACGGGCACAGCTCCTCAGCGCCCCCCGCAACCATAACTGTCTGGTAGCCGTGGCGAATCGCCTCCCAGGCGTAGCCAATCGCCTGGCTGCCGGACGTACAGGCGCTCGACGTCGGGATGACGCGGCCACGTAGCCCAAAGAACAGGCCGGTATTCACCGCGGTCGTGTGCGGCATCATCTGCACGTAGGTTGTCCCGGTGATGTTATTGGTGTGCTTTTCGGTGAGCATGGTCGCGAATTCGCTGACCGGTCCGGTACTGCCTGTAGAAGAACCGTAGGCGATACCGGTTTGCCCGTTGGTGAGTACCGCCTCGCCAATCAGCCCCGCCTGCTCCAGCGCCAGCTCGGTGGCGCGGGTCGACATCAACGACACCCGGCCCATGGCGCGAATACGCTTGCGGGTATAGTGTTCCGGCAGCGTGAAATCATCGATCGGCGCGCCCAGCAGGGTGTGCAGGCCATCATACACCTGCCATTCCGGCATTTTACGCACCGCGTTTTCATACGCCAGCAGTCTGCTGGACACGGATTGCCAGTTTTCACCAAAGGCGGTCACGCCGCCCATGCCCGTAATCACCACGCGACGCGTCATAGCATTCCTCCGTTAATGGAAATGACCTGGCGGGTGACGTAGCCCGCAATATCTGACATCAGATAGCTTGCCAGCCCGGCGACCTCCTCAGCCTGGCCCATGCGTTTCATTGGAATGATGGACATCGCTTCTTTCAGCGCGGCCTCTTCCATCTCAATCATGCCGGTATCAATCAGCCCCGGGGCAATGCAGTTCACGGTGATTTTGCGTTTTGCCAGCTCAATCGCCAGCGCTTTGGTAGCACCGATAATGCCCGCTTTTGCCGCGCTGTAGTTCACCTGCCCGCGGTTGCCCATCACGCCGGATACGGACGATAAGGTGATAATACGTCCCCCTTTACGGGTGCCAATCATCGGCATAATGCAGGGGTGAATGACGTTATAAAAACTGTCGAGATTGGTGTGGATCACGCTGTCCCAGTCGTCTTCACTCAATGCCGGAAAGGCGCCATCGCGGGTGATACCGGCGTTGCTGACCACGCCATACCATGCGCCATGGGCTTCAATGTCCTGCTCCAGCACCTCGCGGCACTGTTCGCGGTTGCCCACATCAAAGGCGAGTAAACGACCGTTGCCACCCGCCTGCGTGATGGCGTCCAGCGTCTCCTGCGCGCCTGCGGCATCACGATGGTAATGCACGCCTACGGTAAACCCGTCGGCGGCGAGCTGGCGGGCGATGGCGCGCCCTATGCCTTTGCTGGCCCCTGTGACCAGTACGGAACGACTCATGCGTTAGATCCCTGATTAAAAAGCGAGGTTAATTCTTCTGCGCTCGGCTGGAAGGTGTTGACCCGGCCCGTGGCCAGCGTCTCTTCATCAGCGGAAATCGCGCATTCAAAACTGCCGAAGCGTTCGTCCTGCATCAGCAGTTTTACGGTGATTTCCAGCGTCAGACCTTGCGTAAAACGCCCGCTGGCGCAGACCAGCTCGCGCGCGCCGAGCACCATGCCCAGCGCAATATGATCCTGCCCCTGCTGCTGGCGATGCCAGCCTGACCAGACGCCGACGGTCTGCGCCATCAGCTCGAGCGCGTACCAGCCCGGCAGATCGCCATCGGCATTCAGAAACGGCGCCAGTACGCTTTGCCTGTCGACCACAACGCGGCATACCGCCGTGTCATCCGTAACGCACTCAACGGACTCGAGCAGCATCATTGGCGCATCGTGCGGCAAATAGTCGACGGGTGATAAGTAGCTCATGACGCTCTCCCCAGCAGAATGCTGGCGTTATTGCCGCCAAACGCGAACGAATTAGACAGAATGATCGGTTTTTTCAGAGCGGCACT
This sequence comes from Enterobacter sp. C6, assembly GCF_008122455.1. Classification (NCBI taxonomy): domain Bacteria; kingdom Pseudomonadati; phylum Pseudomonadota; class Gammaproteobacteria; order Enterobacterales; family Enterobacteriaceae; genus Enterobacter; species Enterobacter sp. C6. Next base: position 21,522 of record NZ_QPFW01000214.1, on the reverse strand, counting down.
CTGGTGCAGCAGGCCGCACGGCGCCAGCGTGTCGTCCGGTGCGTAGCGGGCGAAGTCCTGCGGCGGCAAGGGCAGATCGCGCGTCAGGATCAGCCAGCTCAGGGCCGCTTCGGTAATGCCGGCAGCGCCCAGCGTATGGCCGGTAAGGTGTTTGGTTGAGCTGCACGGCACGCTTTCCCCGAAGAGATCGTGAACGACCTGCGATTCAATCTGATCGTTGAGCGGCGTGGCCGTGCCGTGCAGGTTGATGTAGCCGATATCATCCGGCTGCATACCCGCTTCGTTAAGCGCCTGCGTGATGGCTCTGATCGCTCCTTCGCCCTGCGGATGAGGAGCGGAAATATGGTAAGCATCACTGGATTCGCCCGTCCCGAGCAGCGCCACATCGGCGGGCTCACGGCTCAGCACCATCAGCGCGGCGGCTTCACCGATGGTGATCCCCCGGCGATCGCGACCGAACGGCTCGCAGAGCGTAGGGGAGAAGGATTCAAGGCTGTTAAAACCGTTGACGGGCATTCGGCTCAGGGTATCGGCCCCGCCGACAATGGCGATATCCACCAGTCCGGCGTCGATCAGGCGTTTGCCGCCGATCATCGCCCGCGCGCTGGAAGAGCAGGCCGTCGAGATCGTATAGGCCGGGCCCTCGAGCTGAAGCCAGTTGGCAAGGAAGCGGGACGGATCGCCAAGCTCCTGCTGCGCATACTGCCAGCGCGTGCTGGTCTCGCCGTCGGTCATGCGGCGCACATGCTCATCGCCTTCATCCAGCCCGGAGGTACTGGTTCCCAGCACCACGGCCACGCGGTCGCGACCGACGCGGGCGATGGCCTCGTCGACGGTCGACTGAATCTGCGCCAGCGCGGCCAGCAGCAGCTGGTTGTTGCGGGTGCGGTGTGCGGACAAGGTGTCCGGGATGGTCGGCAGCTCGCCTTCCACGCCGCCCAGTACGGCTTCGGGTGAGCCCTGCAGCCAGCCGGTCCGGGCATGCATCCCCGGCGCCACGCCTGCCGTTAGGTTCGCGGCAATCTCATCAGGCGAGTTGCCCAGCGCGTTGACCATGCCAACAGCGGAAATATAAATCATCTCAGTCACCCAGATATTGAATGGTGATGTGGTATTTGAATACGTGTTGCTCGATGCTGATCGGCTCGCGCTTGCCTTTGCGCTGCAGGTAGACAATCTCCGTCACCAGCTTGCCGCTGGCGTTGCGCAGCTCGCGTCGATCGCCATTGTCCGTTAACGTCCAGCCCTTCGGCAACTGTGGCTGCCAGGCGCTAATTGGCCAGTGGCTGAGCATCACGTCGGCCAGCACCTGGCTGGCGGGCGGCAGCTGCGGCACGACGATCGACTGTTCGGTATGAATACCGGTCTCATCGTACGTCGCGAGGAACAGACGAATGCCCACGGAAGAAAGTCCGGCCAGCGTCACTTTATGCGCATCCGCGTTGAGCATCACCAGCAGAGACTGCGATTGTCCGTTAAAGCTGCCGGTCAGCAGCTGTTGGGAGCTTACTGCCGGGCTAATGCCGGGTGGCGGGAGCGTAACTTTGGTTCCCGGCTGGAGCCAGGCCTGGGGACGCGTCTCTTTGGTATCGGTCGAATGGCTGCAGCCCGCCAGCAGCAGCGCCGCGGCCAGCGCGGCGGCGCGGTAAAAAGCGTTCATTTACGTTTTCTCTCTTTCTTATCCGGCATCGCCAGCGGCGCCAGCAGGAAGGCAGTAAAAATACCGCTCACCAGCACGATACCAAAGCTGCTGATGGCCTGGGTGGCGCTGAAGACGAGCATGCCCAGCGTCAGCAGCGTGGTCATCATCGCCAGCGTAATCGCCAGCATTGAGGTCAGCGGCGTACCGCGCGGGTTGCTGAAAAACAGCGTGTAGTTAATGCCAATGCCGAGCACCAGTACCAGCGCCAGCAGTGAAAACAGATTCACCGGATGGCCCGTTGCGGCCAGGACCGCCAGCCCGCAGCTCAGCGACAGCACGGAAGGCACCAGGCTTATCAGCCCTTTACGCCAGCCGAGGCGCAGCATTGCCCCACAGGCAATCACTGCCAGCGCCGCAAACAGTAGCCCCGTCAGCAGCGTGCGATAGAGGGCAAACAGGCTGTCAAAGCTGGCTTTGCGATCGACCCAGACGACGCCATCATGGCGCGCGGCCAGTTCACTGAGGTGCGCGCTGTTTTTCGCGCCGTCCACCGGCACCAGCACGCCGCTTTCTCCATCAGGCAGGGTCAGCCAGAGCAGACGCCAGCCTTCGCTGGCCGGGCTTTTAAGCCACGCGTCCACGCTGACCGGCATGGCGTCGAGATTCGGGGAGACGGCGTTGAGCCCGGCGCTTTGCAGCACGTTCGTTACCGCAGGGGCAGCGTCGCGCAGCAGCGTAAGATCGCTTTTCTGGCGGGCCAGCGAGTTCAGCGGCAGGGTACGCCAGCGGGCGATCTCTCCCGCTTTTTGCGCCTCGGCCAGCGCCGGGGTAAAGGCTTCCAGCCGCTCCAGCGTTTGCTGAGGCGAGGCGCCATGGACCACAAACCATTTCTGATCGACGCTCTGTCCGGTCAGGGCGGTAATGGCCTTCTCCTGCGCCAGAATATCTTTTGGCAGGGCCTGCAGTTGGGCGATGTCGTCGTCCACCCTCAGGGTGCTCATCCCCACGGCGGAGAGCAGCGCCAGCGCGACGGGTAAACCAACGGACAATTTTTTATTGCGTCGCCAGGCGGCCAGCCAGCGCATCATCGGGACCATCAGCGGAACCGGGCGCACCGGTAAACCCCGGCACAGCCACGGATGCCAGAAAATCACCGTCAGGCAGGAGGCGCTCAATCCCACGGCGGCGAACACCGCCATCTGGCGGATCCCGGGGAAGGGGGCCAGCATCATTATCAGGTAGGCGGCGACGGTCGTCAGCAGCGCCAGCAGCAGCGCATTGCGCACTTTCCCCAGGCTTTGCCAGGGGGAATGCTCCGCGCCGTGCACCATCCGTTCGGTCAGGTAGTAGAGCGTGTAGTCGGCTGAAATACCGATGATGCTCATGCTCATCACCAGCGTCATCAGGTGCAGCTCGCCAAAGAGCAGCAGCGTTACCACCGTGCCCGCCAGCGCGCCGATGGCAATCGAGAGCACGCTCAGCAGCAGCGGACGCAGAGAGCGGAACACCGCCACGATGAGCAGGAACACGCCAAGCAGGGTGGCGATGCCCAGCGTTGAGACGTCGCGTTTGGCCTGCTGGCTGGCGTAATCGCTGTAAAACACGGTTCCGCGGGAAAGCAGCTGTGCCTGCGGGTAACGGGCTTTGAGCGTCTCCTGCAGCGCGTTAAGCGTCGTCACGAGCCGGTGGGTCTGCTGCATATCAAATGACGAGCCCGCCAGTTCACCGTGAAGCAGATACCAGTAGTTTCCCGCCTCATCTTTTGTGACCAGCCAGCCGTCCATCAGCCGCAGCTTCTGGCCGTTTTGCGCCAGAGCGAGCTGCGAGCCGCGCATCAGCATCAGGGGATCGTTTTGCAGCTCTTTGCCGCTGACGCCGGAAAAGGCTGAATAGAGCTGAGATAAAATCCACTGCGCCTGCGCGTTTCCGCCGTTTTGCAGGCGGGCGCGGGTGGCGGGATCGATAAGGCCGTTGCGGTGCTGCCAGAAGAACTCTCCCCAGGCTTTTTGCCCGGCGGCGTCCATCGGGCCTTTGACCTCGCTGAGCGCGTCACTGCTTTGCAGCATCGCCAGCCACTGCTGCGCCACGCGCGAATCCGGCTCTTTGCCGGGGCTAACCAGCCAGACCAGCTGGCGGTCGAGACGCTGCATAAACCCGTCGTTAAGCGCCGGCGGGATCGCCCCCAGCGTCTGTTTCGGCAGCATGGCCAGCACGCTGCTGTTAAGCCGCGCGACGGGCAGCCGCGACAGCAGCACGCCCAGCAGGATCAGGCATAGCGTGGCCCACAGCAGCGCCGGGCGCAGGGATTTACGGTGCGGCAAAGCGTTGGCGTTCGTCATCGGTCAGGCTGGCGGGCGTCAGTTGGTGGCGTGAAAGGGCGATATCGGTACGGTCACCCTGTTTGTCGTTGAGGCGAATCGTCTCCAGATAGGTCGCGCCGCCCAGATCGAGGGTGGCGAAAATCTTGTCCAGCGGCGTCGTTTTTGGCGTGAGCACCAGCGACCAGCGGCCTGCTCCCTGGTCTTTAAAATCGATGCGGAAGTTCTCTTCAAGCACCTTGCGGTCGGCCTGGAACAGAGCCCGCAGAAGGTGGTTGAACTGGAACATCTGCGGATTATTGTCGGCAGTGATGGTCTGCGGCGGCTGGCCGTTGATCGCCTGAACCATCCGCTTGTCGTCCAGCAGGAGCGTCATCGGAAACGGCGCTTTTTGATCCCACAGCAGGCCACTGTCGCGGGCGATCAGCATCTCGCCCTGCGAGCGCAGCGGCTGCGGCATATCTTTTATCGTGCGAACCTGTTCGAAGTGCGCACGCACGACAGGCTGCTCGGTGAAGCGCTGCTGCAGTTCATCCAGCGTCACGGCGCTGACCAGCGGGCTGACGATCAGCGCCAGCAAAGGCAACCATTTCATGGCGTCACTCCCATTCGTTCAAACAGTATTGCCGGGCTCACAAAGCACATTTCGCGGGTGGCTTCTTCTACTGCCACCTGGATGGTGTAACCGGTGGTGGTGCGTTTGCCGGTCTGCGCATCGAAAATTTGATAGGCAATGCGCAGGCGGTTTTCATACTCTTCAATGTGTGCGCGGACGCGAATTCGCTGCTCAAAGGTCACCGCATCGCGGTATTTCACCCGGGTATCGACGACGGGCCAAACGTAGCCGGAGGCCTTCATCTGGCGATAGCCATAGTTAAACTGATTGAGCAGCGCCTCGCGGGCGATCTCAAAGTAGCGGAAATAGTTACCGTGCCAGACCACGCCCATCATATCGACGTCGTGGAACGGAACGGTGATCTCGACTTCAGTCGTAAAGCGGGGATCGGTCAGCACCCTTTACTCCTTCTCTCTGGACTCTGGCAGATGCCAGAAATCGAAAAAATTAAACCAGTCGAGCGGCGACATGAGGGCGTAATGCTCCAGCCGCTGCGCGTAGCGATCGACGATATCCTGCAGCGCCTGCTGGCGTTCACCGCGCGGCAGGTGCAGCGGGTCGGCAAACGGTTCGCAGTGCAGGGTGAGCTTCCCCTGCTGGCGCAGAGCGAAAATCAGCACCACCGGGCAGCGCAGGATGGAGGCCAGAATAAACGGCCCCTGTGGGAACGGCGCAGGTTGGCCCATGAACGGACTCCAGATCACGCGCCAGTCACCGCCACGCTGCGGATTCACCGCGATGCGATCGCCCACAATCGCGACCCACTCTCCGCGCTCAAGCTTCTCTTTGATGGCAATCGCGGTGTCCGGGCCGATGTCGGTAACCGACATCAAATTTACGCTGGCCTGGGGCGCCATTTCGCTCATGATTTGCTTAAAGCGCTGGGCGTTCTCGCTGAAAACCAGGGCGTTGATGGTTTTGCTCTCTTCCAGCTGAGCCAGCGCCCGGCAGGCTTCTACGTCGCCAAGGTGCGAGGCGAGCAGGAGCTTGCCCTGCGGCGCCGCGATATCTAGCGCTTCGCTCGCGCCGGGAGCAAAGACCACGTCGCGATCAAACTTCAGCTCACCGCGCCAGCTGGCGACTTTATCCAGCATCGCGTTGCCAAAGCGCATAAAATGGAAAAAACTGTTGAGCCGTGAGGGAACAGGCATGCTCCGCTGACGCAGTTCTTGCTTCACTCTCGCAATCCACTGCCGCGAGGCCTGCCGCGCCGGACGCGCGATAAGCCAGTACACGCCGATCACCGGCCACAGCAGCACGGCAAAGGCCCGCCGCCCCAGCAGTTGCCAGACGCGCAGCATCAGGCGCATCCCCCGCAGACCCTTGACTTCGTCCTGCTGCGCCCAGTGCTGGCGGCGTCGACGGAAAAGCAGGCCGGGCATGCGGGGCAGCATGCCGAAGAAGAGTCGGGTATGCATCAGGGAGATCCGCACGTTATCTTTTAACGCATCGAAGTGGGACAACCCGTCCTTCGGATAGGTCACGCGGGTGGGCAGAAAGACGCTGGTGTTGCCCTGCCAGTAGAGACGGACCATCACTTCGGTGTCAAAGTCCATCCGTTTACCGAGCGGCTCACGCGCTGCCAGCCGCAGCGTGGGCGAGACCGGGTAGACCCGAAAGCCGCACATGCTGTCTTTAAGCTGCAGGGATAAGGTCTCAATCCACACCCAGACGTGGGTTACCCAGCGACCGTAGAGTCGCGAGCGTGGAATGGAATCATCGTAAATGGGCTGGCCGGAAATCAGCGCGTCCGGGTGGCGCTCTGCCAGCGCCAGCAGTTTGGGGATATCTTCGATGGCGTGCTGGCCGTCCGCGTCCACCTGCACGGCGTGGGTATAACCCGCGCGCGCGCACTCCTCCAGCCCCCTGATGACCGCGGCACCTTTCCCGGCGTTTTGCGCCAGACGGACCAGCGTCATCTGTGGCTCCGCCGCCGCCAGGCGTTCGAGCTCCTGACGGGTGACAGCTTCGCTGCCGTCATCCACCACCAGGCACGGCAGGCCGAACGGTGCGAGACGCGACAGCACGCTGGCGATCATGGCGCCGTGGTTGTAGCACGGGATCAGCACGCAGGGGCGAAAGATTACTGACATAGACGAATCTTTCCGCTGCTGGCGGTATGGCGCTCATCCCCGGCGTGACGCTGGTAGCTGAAGGTCAGCATCTGACGTTCGGCATGCCACTCAAGCACCAGCGTGACCGTGGTTTCCGGCAGCAGAGGCGCCTGGAACTTCACGCTTTGAATGCTGTGAAAGCGGTAGCCCGGTGCCAGTAATGTCGTGGCGTAGTGCATCACCCAGTCAAGCTGTGCAACGCCGGGCAGTAGCGGTTGTACGGCAAAATGGCCCTGAAACCAGAACAGCGCCGCGTCGAGATGCAAAATGATTTCCAGCTTCTCCGGCTGTGTCTGGTGGCGCTCAATTTCATGAATTTTCATGAAACAACTCCTCTAACTGCGCATAGACACGCTTGTTCATACTGTTTACCGGCATTTCATCGACAATACGCCAGTAGCGTGGAACGGCGACCGGCTCAAGCCACGGCAGCAGGGCGCGACGCCAGGCGAACTCCTGCGCTTTTTTATCCTGCATATACCCGCGCTGACGAACCGCTTCGTCCAGGACCAGCAGTGCACCAATCCCCTGACGGCCTCCGCGCGTGACCGGCAGTACAGCCGCTTCGCAAATGCCGTCGAGCTCCAGCAGGCGACGTTCGATCTCGTTAAGCGAGATGCGCTTTTCTTCAATTTTGACCACCCGCCCGCGACGACCGGCGATGCTGAACAGCCCCTCGCTATCGAAGTGGAGGATATCGTCCAGCTGGAGTCCTTCAGCCTCATGGATCAGTGGCGACGTGACGCGACAGGCTTCATCTTCCAGATGGAAGATCACGCCGGGGAACGCCAGCCACGGGACGTTATCCTGCTGGCGATGGCGCCAGGCAAGGATCCCGGTTTCGGTACTGCCATAAATTTCATCCGGGCAGATGTTAAGCCAGCCAGCGGTGGTGGCGACGTCACACCAGGGCAGCATTCCGCCTGCGGAAATCAGCATCCTGACGGGCGGCGCGGCCAGCTCGGTATCCAGGCGCTTCAGGAACGCCGGGCTGCTGATGAACAGGTAAAGCCTGTCATGAGGAAGGGCGGCCAGCTGTTCTGCGTAATAGAGCATCGCGGCATGCAGCGGCAGACCCAGCGCCATCGGCAATACGATGCGGAATGTCAGACCGTACAGGTGTTGCGGTACGACCGAGGCGACAACGCTGCATCCGGCCAGACGCTCGCCGAAGCGGTCAGCCAGCAGACGGGCCTCGCGATCCAGACTGACGATGTGCTTAATCACCCGGCGCGGGGTACCCGTGGAGCCGGAGGTGAACAGCTCTACGAAGCGGCTTTCGTCAATCTCCGGCAGGGGCGCCCAGTGGTTAACTGTCTGATGGTGGGAGGCCACCACAATCAGCTTCCCATGGAAAGCGAGAGTCCGATCGCTCAGAACGCCGCTAAACAACGCCTGCTGTTCTTCAAGCTGTGAGACGCGGCTATGGCCGGGAATGACCGGTGTTTTACCGGCATGCAGCGAGGCCAGCAGCGCAACAATAAACAGGTAGCTATTTTCAAAGCACAGCGCCCAGCGCTCGCCTTCCTGCTGACGCAGGGTGTCGACCAGTAAGGTCACGTCGTGGCGCAGCTGGCCCAGCGTCCAGGTACGATCGTCAAGCCAGGCAACGGGCGTATCGTCAGGGCGCGGCGCGTTTAACCACTGGCCCAGTGGAAGGGGGTTAGTCATTGTGCATCTCTTTTTTTATCATCCGCTGGCGCACCAGCCACTCTGTCGCCATCAGCGTCCCCATCAGGATGTAAGCCACCATACCGTTCCACAGCGTCCACAGATGCATGTCGCCGTGGAGGACGGTGAACAGCGCCATCGCGCCGTTACCGATGAAAAAGCCGCACCAGACGAGAGTCACCCTGCGGGTATAGCGCACGCCCTCCGGGGGCAAATCTGGCTCGCGCAAGCGCGCCAGTCGCTCGACAAGTGGCATCGCGGTCCACAGCGAACCCCCGAACACGGCCAGCATCACCAGGTTGACGACCACCGGGTAGAGCAGCAGCCACTGATGGGTTTTCAGCAGATAGCTGGCCGCGCAGAGCACGATGCCCGCCAGCGCAACACACTGCACCACGTACCGCATCGGGCCGGTGTTTCGCTGCGCCTGACGCAGCCGCAGCAGCAATACCAGTGCCATCACCGGTAACAGCCATTGCAGGCTGTTGTGCGCCAGCCCAAATCCAATGAGGAAGGGCCACGCCAGCAGCATCAGCCCCGTCAGCAGTGGGATGACCGGGAACGTCCGTCCACCACGCACAATGTCTTACTCTTCGCGCAGAAGCTGTTCGACGGCGTCTACCACATCCTGAACGGTACGAACCGATTTGAAGGTTTCCGGCTTGATTTTCTTGCCCGTTTTTTTCTGCAGATGAACAATCATGTCCACCGCATCAATGCTGTCCAGCTCCAGGTCTTCGTAAAGACGGGCTTCGGGCGTAATATCCTGCGGGTCGATTTCAAAGAGCTTGGTCAAAAGGCCACAGACTTCCTGATAAATGGTTTCTTGTTCGGTCATCGTGATCACATCTCAGGCGCGTTGAGCGTTGATAAAGGACGCCAGCGTGGCGACGGAAAAGAAGTGCTGGCGCATCTCTTCGCTTTCGGCGGAAAGCACCACGCCATACTGGTTTTTCACGGCCAGCCCCAGTTCCAGCGCGTCGATAGAGTCGAGACCCAGCCCATCGCCAAACAGTGCGGCATCGGTATCAATATCCTCTGCGGTAAGCTCGTCCAGATTCAGCGTGGTGATAATGAGATTCTTAATTTCAAGATAAAGCGCTTGCATCATTAATTCCTGACAAAGATTGAAGGCCTGATGTTAATCGATGCTGTAGATGCCGGTTTAACTGCCTTGCCGCCAGCGCCGGTTCTTGTTCAGTTGCATCGTAAAATTCGTCGATGTTCACGCGGTCGCGGACATCCACGGTGAAAACAGGTTTTTCTGGCGGTACATCATACCAGTGACTTTTTTTATCCAGCAGATGTTCGCTACAGTGGATCAGCACCACCCGCAGATCGCTGTTACAGCGCACGGCGATATTTGCCGCGCCGCGCTGGAGAGAGATAGCCTCGCCAAATCGGGTACGCGTGCCTTCCGGGAAGATTAAAAGCGTGTCGCCCTGAGCCAGACGCTGCTGGCTGGCCGCGAGCAGGGGCTCGGCTTCGCTGTTAATCAGGTAATCCGCCGCACGGATAACACCGCTGACAAACGGGTTGCGCAGCAGCGCGCTCTTCACCAGACAGTCGGTTTCCGGCATCACCGACGCCAGAATCACGTAGTCAATTAACGTGGGGTGGTTAGCCACCACCAGACAACCCCGATCGCTGCGCAGCGCGTCAAGGTTGTGAATGCGATAGTCCAGTACTCCGAGGCTGCGAGCAACGGTCAGGAAGAAGCGGAAGCTGGCCGCAATGCTGCGACGCGCCAGGCGACGACGGCTGGCGCGGTCGCGCTGGACGATCAGCAGCAGGTTGAACCAGACCAGCGACAGCAGCAGCCCGCCCACGCCAAACAGCGCGAAGCAGAAGCCGGTCATCACCAGACGCCATAACCAGTTGATACGGGCAGCCAGGCGGTTCATGCGCGCGTCCATTGCCACAGCAATCGTTCCCCGGGCACCACAAACTGCCGTGCCTCGCTGAGATAGCGTTGCAGGAACAACAGGCTTTGCGGCAGGGCGGGTTCTTCACCCGTGCTGCCGCTGCGGGTTTCACACTGCAATCCGTTGCCGGATTCAATCACCAGCGCCAGCGCGTATGGCCAGGTGGGCATCTGCGGCGGTAACGCCGGATGGTAAAATTCCGGCAGCGCGCCGTCAAAATCGACCAGCAGGACGCGGGAATAGCCCGCATGCAGCAGGCTCAGCACTTCACATAAGGCCTGCTGGAAGGTGTCCAGTCCGGCTGAGATGGATGATGAGACGATGGCCTGGCGTGCGGTAATCGTGAGATTGCCCACCGCGGAATTGTGCACGGACATGGCGAAATCGGTGGGGGAAACGGACTGCCCGGTCGCCAGAGCATGCAGAATACGGTAGTTGCGCTCCAGCTCGCCGTGACGGCTGGAATAGACGACGGCATCAATGGCGTGCTTTTGCAGCATGGCAAGACCAATGTCCACCGCCAGCTTACTGCCTGAATTGAGGCGGCGCGCGGTCATCATAGGTAAAGCGGTCAGCCGGGGAAGCGGGGCCGCTGGGTCAACGGCCAGCTGCAGGCGCGACCACGCCTGCCACTCTGTGGCATCGCTGAGTCCTGGCGCTCTCGCCTGCCAGTCGATAATGTTCAGTGAAAATTTCATCTACGCGCGTCCGCGAAAAAAACCGTATTCAAAGGGCAGGCTGGGCCACCCGGGCAGCTACGCTGCTCTGTTGTTCACGTTTGGTGCATATCAGCAGGGTATGACCGACCCCAAGGTTGTCCAGCCGCTGTTCAACGCTGAAACCTGCGCTCTCCAGGTAGCGATAAAACTTCTCTACGCTGTAAAACCGGCTATTACCATTCGCCATACAGGTGAAATAGAGCGAGGTGGCATTCAGGCTGAAAGAGGCCGCTTCAAACTTCTGGGCATCCCAGAAAAGCTCCATGATGCACAAGCGTGCGCCTGGCTTCATGACCTGTGCGACGCGCGTCAGCATGGCGACAATCTGATCCGGAGAGAAACAATCCAGGAACTGGCTCATCCACCAGACGTCGGCGTCACCCGGCAATGCTGCAGGGCTAAGCATATCGACAGCATGGAATGCAATACGATGAGAAAAACCTGCTTTTGCGATGTTTTCCTGCGCCAGCGCTATCTGCTGCGGCAGATCGAGGATCGTCACGGCAACATTTTCGTCATAGCGGCAGCAGCGTAACGACCATTTACCCGTATTTCCGCCCACATCGTACAATTTTGTCGGCGAGCTTGCGAATATATATGGTAACGCAGCGTCAAAAGCGGCGTCAGAATAGTAATGATCAAAAGCGAACCAGCTCTCTTTCGCCGGAGCCGGTAATTGGGATAATGCCGGGTAGATGGTTGGCCAGTCGCCAAACACGGCTAATCCGGCCGGCTTTTCTTCCTGCAGGGCGTCCGCCAGGTGAAATAGCCCCTGATAACAAACGTCCTGAGTGAAATCCATATTTACGCGGGTCATTGCGTCGTGCAGTAAAAAATGTCCCACTTTCGCCAGAAAATAACGTCCATTCTGTCGGGTAACGATGCGTCCGCTTAATCCCATATCCAGCAGGACGCTGACACCATAGCTACTCAGGGTGCTGTTTTCGGTTATTTCCTCGAGGGTAGCTCCCTCTTTGCCTTGTTTATCGAGACAGGCGAGAACGCCTGAGTTACGCAGACAAAGCGCAGTCTGGAATAACATCGGGGCAAAGGCGATGCGTTGCGCTTCGGTAATGGCATCCAGTGCGCTGAGTGTGTCCTTTTCGTACATTACTGCGTAACCTTATAGGGCAATAAAGAGAGGTTATCGGGCCATACGCGGCCCGACTTTAGAAAAATATTACAGCGCGGCGCCAGCGGAGAGGTTCAGCTGAATATCGTGGTCGAGGTTATTCACCCAGCGGTTATAATTCTTGTGAATTTTACCGTCTGCCGCTTTCAGGTTAAGGCTGTTTTCATAGTTGATTGAATAGCTTGTTGCCGTGTACGGAATACTCACCTGGACCGAGTGATCGCGTGACTGCAGACGTCCCTTAATCACCCCAGGACCCGCTTCCGTCATGATCCAGTCACGCTTTTGGCCTGCTTTCAAAATTGCCGTTTTTACCTGATCGGCAGTATGACCCGCGCTGACAATAGAGTGAACCTGAGCGATTGGGGCGGTACGCGCACAGCCTGCCAGTGCACCCACGAATACGGCAGCAGTACACCATTTAACGATCTTTTTCATCAACAACTCCATATCAATAATAACAATTAAAGGTGGTGGTTTTTACAAATAATACGCATCCGGCTTTTTTTAGCCGCCAGATGTATTTTTAATCAATATTAATGTTTGCATTGCGTTGACGCGAAGGCGGGCATAATAACATGGAAAATAAATAAGAATTTCATTTTTTATAATTTGCGTTAAATCATGAATTGCGTTTCAACATAATGCGCGTGGCGTAAATAAAGACAGAGTGAATATCGCCTTAACGCAAATAAAAATACCGCGACGGATTAGGGACGCGGTAATTTACGGTGTATTACTGACGCTTTAAACCTACCTGTACAGGTAGGCCGGTTACCCGGGTAGCCGGCTTTTCGGCCTCCCCGGCCCGAGCAGGATCGCCAGCTTGCTGCCGCCTTTGGTGGTTTCCATCCAGATTTTACATACGCTGGTCAGGGGGACCGACAGCAGCATCCCGACCGGGCCCAGCAGCCATCCCCAAATCAGTAAGGATAAAAACACCACCAGCGTCGACATGCCCAGCCGGTGTCCCATCATGCGCGGCTCAAGAATATTGCCCAGCACCATATGCACGACGAGGAACAGCGCGCCGACCAGCATGCATTCGTAGAAGCCGTTAAACAGAAACGCCTGAATCATCGGCGGCACGGCGGAAAGCACCGCGCCAATATTGGGCACGTAGTTGAGCAGAAACGCCAGCACGCCCCACATCAGCGCAAACTGCACGTCCATCAGCATCAGCCCCAGCCAGACAATGATCCCCGTCCAGACGCTCAGCAGCGTTTTCAGCGCCAGATATTTTGAGACGCCCTTCAGTGCCCGGTGTAATCCGGCAATATGAATTTGTGGGTTGTTCAGGGCAAAGCGCAGCTTATAGGGGACGTGGCGGACTTCGAACAGCATAAAGACCACCGTCATGACCAGCAGCAGAATGCTGGCCATCGCGCCGGAAAGCCCCGTCATCAGCGTGGTGGCGTAGGTCATGACCTTCTCGGAATCCATCCTTCGCAGCATCCGTTCGGGTGAGATATGCAGATTAAGGAAGGGCACCATCTCCTGCAGCGCCACAATCTTACGCGTCAGCTCTTTGTTGTACTGCGGCAGCATGGTGGAGAATTCGCTCAGCGATGCCGCCAGCACGCCAAAGAGCGCCGTCAGGGCAATCAGCATCACGATGACGACGATGGTGATGGCGACCGGACGGCTGACGCCCCGGCGTAAAAACCAGGTGACCAGCGGATTAAGCACAATGGCAAAAAAGAGCGCCAGCAGGAGCTGGACAATAATGTCAGCGGCAGCGTGGATACCCGCAAGGATAACCACCAGACAGGCGAGTTTTAATAAGATATGGAGCCCTGCTTTGTCGGACGGGTTAGCGATCATGCGTGTTCCTTAATATGATGACCCGGTAAGTGTAGTGTCCGGGCTCCGCTTCGTCTGGGGCCGTTAATCTGAAAGTCGGGGCTGATTTTCTTATTGCGCCGTGGTAATAGTGAAACACTGTTGTAAAAAATCCAGGTAGAACCCCATGCCCGAACCTGCCGCTGAACCGGCACTGAGCGGACTGCGCCTCAATCTGCGCATCGTTTCCGTTGTGATTTTCAACTTTGCCAGCTATCTGACCATTGGCCTGCCGCTGGCGGTCCTGCCGGGCTATGTCCATGACGTGATGGGCTTCAGCGCCTTCTGGGCGGGGCTGGTGATTAGCCTGCAGTATTTCGCCACGCTCCTCAGCCGCCCGCATGCCGGGCGCTACGCGGACACGTTCGGTCCAAAAAGCATCGTGGTCGTGGGATTGTGCGGCTGTTTCCTCAGCGGCCTGAGCTATCTTCTGGCTGCCGCAACCAGCCACTGGCCGCTGGTCAGCCTGGCGCTGCTCTGCCTGGGTCGCGTCATTCTGGGCATTGGGCAAAGTCTGGCGGGAACCGGCTCGACGCTGTGGGGCGTGGGGGTTGTCGGCGCGCCGCACATTGGCCGGGTGATCTCCTGGAACGGGATTGTCACCTACGGTGCGATGGCGCTCGGTGCGCCGCTCGGCGTGGCCTGCTATGCGCTGGGCGGGCTGCATGGGCTGGCCATCACCATTATGGCGGTCGCGCTGCTGGCGATCCTCTTGGCGCTGCCGCGCCCGAAGGTGAAGGCCAGCAAAGGCAAGCCACTGCCGTTTCGGGCGGTGCTGGGGCGCGTCTGGCCGTACGGCATGGCCCTGGCGCTGGCGACAACTGGCTTCGGCGTGATAGCCACCTTCATTACTCTATTCTATGACGCCAAAGGCTGGGACGGTGCGGCCTTTGCGTTAACCCTGTTCAGCTGTGCGTTTGTTGGCGCGCGCCTGCTTTTCCCTAACGGCATCAACCGTCTGGGCGGGCTGAACGTGGCGATGATCTGCTTTGCGATAGAGATTGTTGGGCTGCTGCTGACCGGAATAGCGATGGTGCCCTGGGTCGCGAAAGTGGGCGTCTTCCTCGCGGGGGCAGGCTTTTCTCTGGTCTTCCCGGCGCTGGGCGTGGTGGCGGTAAAAGCCGTGCCGCAGCAGAATCAGGGGGCGGCGCTGGCGACCTATACGGTGTTTATGGATATGTCTTTAGGCATTACCGGCCCGCTGGCGGGGCTGGTGATGGCCTGGGCAGGCGTGCCGGTGATCTATCTTGCCGCGGCGGGTCTGGTGATTATTGCGCTGCTGCTGACGTGGCGGCTAAAAAAATGGCCCCCGGTGCAGGCACCGGAGGCCACGTCATCATCGTGAATCGTTACTGGATCACGATGGTGTTAATGATGTTTTCAGCAGCCGTCTGTGCTTTCTGCTGATCTTCCGCTGGCAGGGTGATCTGCAGGGTCAGCAGTTTGTTATCGACCTTGCCCAGCACGACAGAGGAGTAAGCTGTCTGGCCTTTTGCAGAGATGATGCTGTCCAGCTGCTGCAGCTTATGACCTTTCAGCTCGATGGATTTATTGGTCACGACCTGCAGCTGCGGGTCGCGGCCGCGCTGCTGATCTTCCAGACGTTTGGACAGAACGGCCAGATCTTCGCTGGTGTCGTCGCCCACAATTACAATGACCGCTTTCTGCCCGGTTGCGTCGGAGTAAACGTGCATGTTATTCGCCTGGGTGCCCAGCTTGCCGCTCTGGTCAGTCATATCGGCTGGCAGAGAGAAACTGAGTTTGCCATCCATCAGATTGACCGGCTGGCCGGTCGCGTTGCTCTCTGCGGATGCGCCCTGAGCAGGCGTTTTCGTGTCGCTGTTATCACAGGCTGCAAGACCCACAACCAGCAGGCCAATCCCGACATATTTAACCAGATTGCGCATTGACTTCTTCCTTTCGATAAACGGCCATAACGGCTCATTCGCTCATCTTATCACAACTGATAAAGCGAACCCTTAACCAGCCTGCAATGCCGTGATTTCAGATTTATCTGCCAGCCTTTTCAGCAGCATATTGAGCAGTACGCCGTACATGGGCAGGAAGAAGACAATGCTGATGAGGACCTTGAAGCAGTAGTCCACCAGCGCGATTTCCATCCAGTGTTCGGCCATGAACGCATCCGGGCTGCGCCAGAAGGCGATGAAGAAGAAGGCCAGCGTATCGCTCACGTTACCGAACAGCGTGGAGGCGGTTGGCGCCATCCACCAGCGGTGATTTTGCCGCAGGCGGTTAAACACGTGCACGTCGAGGATCTGCCCCAGCGCGTAGGCCATAAAGCTGGCGGCGGCGATACGGGCGACAAACAGGTTAAAGTGGGTTAACGCCTCAAAGCCCTGCCAGCTTCCCATATAAAACAGAGACGAAATCACATACGAGATGAACAGCGCCGGGAGCATGACCGAAAAAATAATGCGGCGAGCCAGCGGTGCGCCAAAGATACGCACGGTCAAATCGGTCGCGAGGAAAATAAACGGAAAACTGAACGCGCCCCAGGTGGTATGAAAACCAAAGATGGAGATCGGGAGCTGCACCAGATAGTTGCTGGAGGTGATCACCAGCAAATGGAAAAGCGAAAGCCAGAACAACGCTTTTACGCGCTGAGATTCGGAAAACGACGTCATATTGTGACCTTTTTATACGTTGGGGTGAGGGAACCCAATAAAAACCGCAGCATGATACTGCTTTGGCAGGACATTGCAATGGTTAGTTTTTACGCAATCGTTAACCTGGTTTGCATTGATCGCAACCGGGCGTAAACTACAGCCGTTTTTATCTGACCGAGAAGATCATGACCGACCTGTTTTCCAGCCCAGACCATACCATTGATGCCCAGGGCCTTCGCTGCCCGGAACCGGTAATGATGGTACGTAAGACCGTGCGCAATATGCAGACCGGTGAAACGCTGTTGATTATTGCCGATGACCCGGCCACGACCCGTGATATTCCCGGTTTTTGTATCTTTATGGAACATGAGCTGGTGGCACAGCAGACTGAGGCGCTGCCGTACCGGTATTTAATTCGTAAGGGGTAGATGGGCTGGTGGTGTTGTAGGCCGGGTAAGGCAAAGCCGCCATCCGGCAAAAATACGTCCTCTGCGGCCTGATGCCCTCACCCCGACCCTCTCCCACGGGGAGAGGGAGAAAGTCATCCTTTCATCCACGCCCGGATCCCGTCCAGGAACATCTGCGTCGCCATCATGACCAGAATCAGCCCCATCAGGCGCTCCAGCGCGTTCACCCCTTTCTCACCCAGCAGGCGCAGGAACAGGGACGACTGCAGCAGGATAATAAACGTCCCGCCCCAGGCGATCAGCAGGGCAATCACCAGATGACTCATCTGGTTCGGATACTGATGCGACAGCAGCATCAGCGTGGCCAGAATGGTCGGGCCCGCGACGAGGGGGATCGCCAGCGGCACAATAAACGGCTCTTCACCCGCAGGCAGGCCGCTGCTGCTGCCTTCCGCGCTCGGGAAAATCATCTTAATGGCAATCAGGAACAGAATAATCCCGCCGGAAATCGACACGGTTTCGGCGCGCAGGTTCAGGAATGCGAGGATCTTTTCCCCGGCAAACAGGAAGATAAACATCACCAGCAGGGCGATGAGCAGCTCGCGGATCATGATCGCCCGACGGCGCTTCGGCTCGGTGTGCTTCAGCACCGACATGAAGATCGGCAGGTTACCCAGTGGATCCATTATCAGAATCAATAAAACCGCTGCGGAAATGATTTCACTCATGTAAATTATCCCTGAAATTCTCTATGGTTATTATGATAATTAGCTGTATTTCTGATTGCCGGGCAATCATCGATTAATTTCGCTTGCGACTTTGGCTGCATTTTGTAATGTGAAGCATATCCCAGTTCAATACTGGCTTGCACAAACAGCACACACCCTCAGCAGGAAAAAAATGCTATGAAAAACGTTGGTTTTATCGGCTGGCGCGGTATGGTCGGCTCTGTACTCATGCAACGCATGGTTGAAGAGCGCGATTTCGACGCTATCCGCCCGGTCTTCTTCTCCACTTCCCAGCTCGGCCAGGCTGCTCCGTCCTTTGGTGGTACCACAGGCACGTTGCAGGATGCTTACGATCTGGAAGCGCTGAAGGCGCTCGACATTATTGTGACCTGCCAGGGCGGCGATTATACCAACGAAATCTATCCAAAGCTGCGTGAAAGCGGCTGGCAGGGCTACTGGATTGACGCGGCCTCGTCGCTGCGCATGAAAGACGATGCCATCATCATTCTCGACCCGGTTAACCAGGGCGTGATCACCGATGGCCTGAACAACGGCGTGAAAACCTTTGTCGGCGGTAACTGCACCGTCAGCCTGATGCTGATGTCCCTCGGCGGCCTGTTCGCGCAGGATCTGGTTGAGTGGGTCTCCGTGGCGACCTACCAGGCGGCGTCCGGTGGCGGCGCGCGTCACATGCGCGAGCTGCTGACCCAGATGGGCCAGCTGCACCAGAGCGTTGCGACCGAGCTGGCAAACCCGGCATCCGCTATTCTGGATATCGAGCGTAAAGTGACCCAGCTGACCCGCAGCGGCGAGCTGCCGGTGGATAACTTTGGCGTACCGCTGGCAGGCGGCCTGATCCCGTGGATCGACAAACAGCTGGATAACGGCCAGACCCGCGAAGAGTGGAAGGGCCAGGCTGAGACCAACAAAATCCTCAATACCGCGAACACCATTCCGGTTGATGGCCTCTGCGTGCGTATCGGTGCGCTGCGCTGCCACAGCCAGGCCTTCACCATTAAACTGAAAAAAGATGTGTCTATTCCGACCGTGGAAGAGCTGCTGGCCGCGCACAACCCGTGGGCGAAAGTGGTGCCAAACGATCGCGATATCACCATGCGCGAGCTGACCCCGGCTGCCGTTACCGGCACGCTGACCACGCCGGTTGGCCGTCTGCGCAAGCTGAACATGGGGCCGGAGTATCTCTCCGCGTTCACCGTCGGTGACCAGCTCCTGTGGGGCGCTGCCGAGCCGCTGCGCCGCATGCTGCGCCAGCTGGCGTAATAATTTGTTAAATACCGGGGGTGATTTTCACCCCTTTTTTTTGCGTACTACATGGAGTAACACGCGTATGTCTTATTTTTTATCAGGAGTCATCTAGAGCGTTGGCTATGCTTTAAGGAAGAGTCATTTCTTACCTGAGGTTCGAACGGAGCAGATTGGATGCACATTTTTGTGCTGTCCCGTTCAGGTCACATTAAAAGTCGTCCCGGAGCGCTTAAAAAGGACGACATAAAAAACAGGATGAATACCATGTCCGATCGTGTGGATAGAGACGTGATTAATGCGCTTATTGCGGGTCATTTTGCTGACCCCTTTTCTGTGCTTGGGATGCATCGTACTGAGGATGGCCTTGAAGTTCGGGCATTGTTACCGGATGCCACAGAAGTCTGGGTGATTGAACCCAAAACCGGCCGCAAGGTGGGTAATCTTGAATGCCTCGATTCCCGTGGCTTCTTCTCGGGCGTGATGCCCCGTCGTAAAAACCCGTTTCGCTATCAGCTCGCCGTTCTCTGGCACGGTCAGCAAAACCTGATTGACGATCCCTACAGCTTTGGCCCTCTGCTTAAAGAGATGGACGCCTGGCTGCTCTCCGAAGGGACGCATCTTCGTCCTTATGAAACGCTGGGTGCCCATGCCGATACCATGGACGGCATTACCGGCACGCGCTTCTCCGTGTGGGCGCCCAATGCCCAGCGCGTCTCCGTTGTCGGGCAGTTCAACTACTGGGACGGCCGCCGCCACCCGATGCGTCTGCGCCGGGAAACCGGCATCTGGGAGCTGTTTATCCCCGGGGCGCACCACGGGCAGCTTTATAAATTCGAGATGATCGACGCCCACGGCAAGCTGCGCATTAAAGCCGACCCGTATGCCTTCGAAGCGCAGATGCGCCCGGATACCGCGTCGCTGATTTGCGGCCTGCCGGAGAAGGTCGTTCAGACGGAGGAGCGCAAGCAGGCTAACCGCTTTGATGCGCCGATCTCCGTCTATGAAGTCCATCTTGGCTCCTGGCGTCGCCACACCGATAACAACTTCTGGCTGAGCTACCGGGAGCTTGCCGACCAGCTGGTGCCGTATGCAAAATGGATGGGCTTTACCCACCTTGAGCTGCTGCCGGTCAACGAGCACCCGTTCGACGGCAGCTGGGGCTATCAGCCCACCGGGCTGTATGCGCCAACGCGCCGCTTCGGCACGCGCGACGACTTCCGCTATTTCATTGATGCCGCGCACGCCGCCGGGCTGAACGTCATCCTCGACTGGGTGCCGGGTCATTTCCCTGCGGATGATTTCGCGCTGGCAGAGTTTGACGGCACGAAGCTGTATGAGCACAGCGATCCGCGCGAAGGCTATCACCAGGACTGGAACACGCTGATCTACAACTACGGTCGCCGTGAGGTCGCAAACTATCTGGTCGGGAATGCCCTGTACTGGATCGAGCGGTTTGGTATTGATGCCCTGCGCGTCGATGCGGTGGCGTCGATGATCTACCGCGACTACAGCCGCAAAGAGGGGGAGTGGATCCCGAACGAGTTTGGCGGCCGCGAAAACCTGGAAGCCATTGAATTCCTGCGTAATACCAACCGCATTATCGGCGAGCAGGTGGACGGTGCCGTAACCATGGCGGAAGAGTCGACCGACTTTGCGGGCGTCTCCCGTCCGCCGTCATTGGGCGGCCTGGGGTTCTGGTATAAGTGGAACCTGGGCTGGATGCACGACACGCTCGACTACATGAAGCTGGATCCAGTCCACCGTAAGTACCATCACGACAAGCTGACTTTCGGGATGCTCTACAACTACACCGAAAACTTCATGCTGCCGCTGTCCCACGATGAAGTGGTGCACGGCAAAAGATCGATTCTCGACCGCATGCCGGGCGACGCGTGGCAGAAGTTTGCCAACCTGCGCGCCTATTACGGCTGGATGTTTGCCTTCCCGGGCAAAAAACTGCTGTTTATGGGCAATGAGTTCGCCCAGGGGCGCGAGTGGAACCACGACGCCAGCCTCGACTGGCATCTGCTGGAAGGCGGTGACAACTGGCACCACGGGGTGCAGCGCCTGGTACGCGATCTGAACCTTACCTACCGGCACCACAAAGCGCTGCACGAGCTCGACTTCGATCCGTACGGCTTTGAATGGCTGGTGGTGGACGACCACGAACGCTCGGTGTTTGTCTTTGTGCGTCGTGACAAAGCCGGTAACGAGATCATCGTCGCCAGCAACTTTACGCCGGTGCCGCGTGAACACTACCGCTTCGGCATTAACCAGCCGGGTAAATGGCGCGAAATTCTGAATACCGACTCGATGCACTACCACGGCAGTAACGCCGGTAACGGCGGGCTGGTACAGAGCGACGCCATCGAAAGCCACGGACGACCCAACTCCCTGAGCCTGACGCTGCCGCCGCTTGGCACCATCTGGCTAATGCGGGAGGGCGAATGACGCAGCTTACGGCAGGTAAACCCGAACCGCTCGGGGCGAGTTTTGACGGGAAGGGGGTCAATTT
>NZ_QPFW01000213.1:0-35352 GCF_008122455.1 Enterobacter sp. C6 | reverse complement strand
GAGAGCTGCGCCACGTCAGTTTGTACCTTCAGGGCCGCCAGCGGGCTGCGCAGCTCGTGGGCCGCATCGGACGTAAAGCGGCGCTCGCGGGTCATCATCTCCTGGGTGCGCGCGAAGAGATGATTCAGCGAGTCGAGCAGGGGACGTACTTCTGTTGGTACGCCCTCCGTCGGCAGGTTATCTGTGGCATCCGGCGAGCGGGAGCGCAGGGTCTGTGCCAGCTTTTTCAGTGGCTTCAGCTCCCGACTGAGGAGGAGAACCAGCAGCAGCAACATCACGGGCAGCGCCACCAGCCAGGGGGTCAGCTGCGAGCTGACCACGTCCATCGCCATATCCTGGCGGTACTCCCACTCCTGACCGACCACCACGCGGTACTTCCCGTCGGGTGAGGTCAGCCACAGGAAACGCCATTCGTCGTTGTCGTCCTGCAGCTGCCCGTTAGCAAACCCGTCGCGGCGATAGTGGTACGGAATATCGCGCCCGTTCTCGCCGTCGTTGAGGAGCATTTTGCCATCGACGGCGTAAATGGCGAAAGCCAGCGCGTCGTCATCCAGACGACCATGCTTCACTTTTTTGGGGATCTCACGCATGCGTTCGGGGGCGCGGATCTCGTCAAGATCCATCGTCAGCAGCCGTTTGGCAAACAGCATCTGCTGCGTGTCGAAGAGCTTATCCAGCTTGTGGGTGGTCTGCTGCCAGGCCACCAGGCTGGCGGCAAACCATGCCGTCAGGGAAAGCGCTAAAAAAAGGAGCGTCAGGCGCAGCTTCAGGCTCAGGCGTTGCGTCAGCTTCATGCGTCACCCAGGATATAGCCGATGCCGTGCACGGTGCGGATAAACTCGCTGCCAAGCTTGCGGCGCAGATGATGAACGTGGACTTCGATGGCGTTGCTGGAGACGTCGTCGTCCCAGGTATAAAGCTTTTCCTCGATAAGCTTTCGCGGCAGCACCCGGCCCGCGTTACGCATTAACAGCTCCAGCAGCGCGAACTCTTTCGGCTTCAGCGTCAGCGGCTCACCGTCCAGCGTGGCGACGAGTCGGGTCGGATCGAGCGTGACCTTGCCGTGGCGTAGCTCGCTATGCGTCTGGCCGTGGCTGCGGCGGACCAGCGCCTCAAGGCGGGCGCCGACTTCAATCAGCGCGAACGGCTTGCAGAGATAATCATCCGCGCCAAGACGCAATCCTTCGACGCGCTGGTTAAGCGCATCCCGCGCCGTCAGGATCAATACCGGCTCGCTGCGCCCGCTTTCGCGCCACGCGCGCAGGATGTCCAGACCGTCGATTTCCGGCAGCGTCAGATCCAGCACCACGGCATCGTAGGGCGCAGAAGCGAGCGCGGCCTGACCGGTTTTACCGTCGGTAAACCAGTCCACGCTAAAGCCCATTTTGCTTAACCCCGCCTTGATACCGTCACCGATTAACCTGTCGTCTTCTACCAGTAAAATGCGCATGTTCCCTCCTTGATGCCGTCAGTAAACCCTCTGTAAGCGCCTGCTGTACAGCAATAATAAATAAATTTTTCCCTTAAGAAGTTGTTAAGGATTACCCTGTTTAATGGACTGCGAAACCAGATTAAAGGGAGAGTTAATATGAAAAAATTCGCTGCTATTGCCGCCATCATGATGATGACCACTGCCCCCGTTTTTGCCGCGCAGGGCGGATTTAACGGCCCGTCTGCCGCACAGACCCAGACCCAAACGCAGGCAGGCGGTTTTGTTGATAATGACGCCAACCTCACCACCGCGGTGAAGGTGAAAGAGATGAAGGACGACAGCTGGGTGAAGCTGCGCGGGAACATCACCCAGCGCCTGTCCGATGACCGTTACACCTTCCGCGATGAGACCGGCACGGTGAACGTGGAAATTGACCACAAGCGCTGGAACGGCGTGACCGTCACCCCTCAGGATAAAGTGGAAATCCAGGGCAAGGTCGATAAAGAGTGGAACGATTTTGAAATCGACGTGAAGCAGGTCATTAAGCTGAACAAATAACCCGGAAAGGGCCGCATAAGCGGCCCTTTTTCTTTGTGACTCAACTCGCCAGATAAGGTAGTATCTGCGGCAATATTGCCTGAAACCCTTCGGTTTCTGAGTTGAGGAATCACACGTAATGAGCGATATGGCAGAGCGCCTCGCGCTACATGAATTCACGGAAAACGCCTACCTGAACTACTCCATGTACGTCATCATGGACAGGGCGTTGCCGTTTATCGGGGATGGCCTGAAGCCCGTTCAGCGCCGCATCGTCTATGCGATGTCCGAGCTGGGGCTGAACGCCACCGCCAAGTTCAAGAAATCCGCCCGTACCGTCGGTGACGTGCTGGGTAAATACCATCCGCACGGCGACAGCGCCTGTTATGAAGCGATGGTGCTGATGGCCCAGCCGTTCTCTTACCGCTACCCGCTGGTGGATGGCCAGGGGAACTGGGGGGCGCCGGACGATCCGAAATCCTTCGCGGCGATGCGTTATACCGAATCCCGTCTGTCTAAATATGCCGAAGTGCTGCTGGGCGAGCTGGGTCAGGGGACCGTTGACTGGGTACCGAACTTCGACGGTACGCTGCAGGAGCCGAAGATGCTGCCTGCGCGTCTGCCGAATATCCTGCTGAACGGCACCACCGGTATTGCGGTCGGTATGGCGACGGACATTCCGCCGCACAACCTGCGTGAAGTGGCGAAAGCCGCCATCACCCTGATTGAGCAGCCGAAAGCCTCGCTCGACGATCTGCTGGATATCGTGCAGGGTCCGGATTTCCCGACCGAAGCCGAAATCATTACCTCGCGTGCGGAAATCCGCAAAATCTACCAGAACGGTCGCGGCTCCGTGCGCATGCGCGCGGTGTGGAATAAAGAGGACGGCGCCGTGGTGATCACCGCGCTGCCGCATCAGGTTTCCGGTGCCAAAGTGCTGGAGCAGATCGCCTCCCAGATGCGCAATAAAAAGCTGCCGATGGTGGACGACCTGCGCGACGAATCTGACCACGAGAACCCGACCCGTCTGGTGATCGTGCCGCGATCCAACCGCGTGGACATGGAGCAGGTGATGAACCACCTGTTTGCCACCACCGATCTGGAAAAAAGCTACCGCATCAACCTGAACATGATCGGCCTCGACGGACGCCCGGCGGTGAAAAACCTGCTGGAGATCCTCACCGAATGGCTGACGTTCCGCCGCGATACGGTTCGCCGTCGTCTGAACCATCGTCTGGAGAAAGTGCTTAAGCGCCTGCATATCCTCGAAGGTTTGCTGGTGGCGTTCCTCAATATCGACGAGGTGATTGAGATCATCCGTACCGAGGACGAACCGAAGCCCGCCCTGATGTCGCGCTTTGGCATCAGCGAAACCCAGGCCGAAGCGATCCTCGAGCTGAAGCTGCGCCATCTCGCCAAACTGGAAGAGATGAAGATCCGCGGCGAGCAGAACGAGCTGGAAAAAGAGCGCGATCAGCTGCAGGCGATCCTCGCGTCCGAACGCAAGATGAACACCCTGCTTAAGAAAGAGCTGCAGGCCGATGCCGATGCCTTCGGCGACGACCGTCGTTCTCCGCTGCACGAGCGCGAAGAAGCGAAGGCGATGAACGAGCACGACATGCAGCCGTCCGAGCCGGTGACCATTGTCCTGTCGCAGAGCGGCTGGGTGCGCAGCGCCAAAGGCCACGATATCGACGCGCCGGGGCTCAGCTACAAAGCGGGCGACAGCTTCAAAGCGGCGGTGAAAGGGAAGAGCAACCAGCCGGTGGCGTTTATCGATTCCACCGGCCGCAGCTACGCCATCGACCCGATCACGCTGCCTTCCGCGCGCGGGCAGGGCGAGCCGCTCACCGGCAAGCTGACGCTGCCGCCGGGCGCGACGGTTGACCATATGCTGATGGAAGCCGATGAGCAGAAGCTGCTGCTGGCGTCCGATGCGGGCTACGGCTTTATCTGTACCTTTAACGATCTGGTTTCCCGCAACCGTGCCGGTAAGGCGCTGATTAGCCTGCCGGACTACGCCCACGTGATGGCACCGCTGGTGATTGAGAACGAAAGCGACATGCTGCTGGCGATCACCACCGCCGGACGTATGCTGATGTTCCCGGTCAGCGATCTGCCTGAGCTGTCAAAAGGCAAAGGCAACAAGATCATCAACATCCCGTCGGCGGAGGCCGCGAAAGGCGAAGATGGCCTGGCGCACCTCTTCCTCCTGCCGCCGCAGAGCACGCTGACCATTCACGTCGGCAAGCGCAAAATCAAGCTTCGTCCGGAAGAGCTGCAGAAGGTGGTGGGTGAGCGCGGTCGCCGCGGCTCGCTGATGCGCGGTCTGCAGCGCATCGACCGCGTGGAGATTGACTCTCCTGCACGCAGCACCGCGGGTGACAGCGAAGAGTAATGTCGTGATATCCCCCTCTGTCCGGAGGGGGAATTTCAATAAAATTTCCCGTAAAATCGTTGTTAATTCGTGCGTTGCGATTAACAATACGCGCTCGTAATAAAGTCCTTACCTGGCCACAGGTGAAGTATAATTGTCAGCTGTTGGGGCTTCAGAGGTCGCTATGCTATATATTGTTCGTCTTATTCTTACCGTTATCTACTGCATCCTGGTCTGTATTTTCGGCTCTATTTATTGCCTGTTCAGCCCGCGTAATCCGAAGCATGTCGCCACCTTCGGCCATATGTTTGGTCGCCTTGCGCCGCTGTTCGGTCTGAAGGTTGAAAAACGTCTGCCGGAAGGGGCGGAGAATTTCGGTAACGCCATCTATATCGCCAACCATCAGAACAACTACGATATGGTGACGGCCTCTAATATCGTGCTTCCACCGACCGTGACGGTGGGCAAAAAAAGCCTGCTGTGGATCCCGTTTTTTGGTCAGCTGTACTGGCTTACCGGTAACCTGCTGATCGACCGTAACAACCGTGCAAAAGCGCATAGCACCATTGCGGAAGTGGTGAATCATTTTAAAAAGCGCAAAATTTCAATCTGGATGTTCCCGGAAGGGACGCGTAGCCGCGGCCGCGGCCTGCTGCCGTTTAAAACCGGTGCGTTTCATGCCGCAATTGCGGCAGGTGTTCCAATTATTCCTGTGTGCGTTTCCAATACTTCGAATAAGATTAATCTTAACCGCCTGAATAACGGGCTGGTGATTGTCGAAATGCTGCCACCCGTCGATACCAGCAAATACGGTAAAGATCAGGTGCGCGAGCTGGCCGCGCACTGCCGTGATCTGATGGCTGAGCATATTGCGCTGCTCGACAAAGAAGTCGCAGAGAGAGAAGCCGCCGGTAAGATTTAATCCGGCGTTGAAGGGAAAACGAATTCCCGCGTTGTTAGTCGTTTCAGATGGAGCTTATATGTCACTCAGTCGGCGTCAGTTTATTCAGGCTTCGGGGATCGCCCTTTGTGCGGGTGCGATGCCGCTGACAGCCAGCGCCGCCGGGCAGCAACAGCCGCTGCCTATTCCGCCACTCATTGAATCCCGTCGTGGTCAGCCGCTTTTCCTGACGCTGCAGCGCAGCCACTGGTCCTTTACCCAGGGGACGCGTGCGCCGGTCTGGGGCATTAACGGACGTTACCTTGGGCCGACCATTCGCGTGTGGAATGGCGATGACGTAAAGCTCATCTACAGTAACCGCACCCCTGAAAATGTCGCCATGACCATCAGCGGCCTGCAGGTGCCTGGCCCGTTGATTGGCGGCGCGGCGCGCATGATGTCACCCAGCGCCGACTGGGCGCCCGTTCTGCCGATTCGCCAGAGCGCGGCAACCCTGTGGTATCACGCCAACACGCCTAACCGCACGGCGCAGCAGGTCTATAACGGCCTGGCCGGCATGTGGCTGGTGGAAGATGAGGTCAGCAAATCCCTGCCGATCCCGAACCACTACGGCGTGGATGACTTCCCGATTATCATCCAGGACAAACGTCTGGATAATTTCGGTACCCCGGAATACAGCGAACCGGGCAGCGGCGGCTTCGTTGGCGATACGCTGCTGGTAAACGGCGCGCAGAGCCCGTATGTAGAAGTGTCCCGTGGCTGGGTGCGCCTGCGTCTGCTCAACGCGTCTAACTCGCGCCGCTATCAGCTGAAAATGAGCGATGGTCGTCCGCTGCACGTGATCTCCGGCGACCAGGGCTTTTTACCGGCGCCGGTTTCCGTCAAACAGCTGGCGCTCTCGCCGGGTGAACGTCGCGAAGTGCTCATTGATATGACCAATGGGGATGAAGTGTCTGTCACCTGCGGCGAAGCGGCCAGCATTGTTGACCGTATTCGCGGGTTCTTTGAACCGTCGAGCATACTTGTCTCGACCCTGGTGCTGACCCTGCGTCCAACCGGTCTGCTGCCGCTGGTGACCGATAGCCTGCCAATGCGTCTGCTGCCGCAGGAGATCATGAGCGGCTCGCCGGCGCGCAGCCGTGATATCAGCCTGGGCGACGATCCGGGGATCAACGGCGCGCTGTGGGACGTTAACCGCATCGACATCACCGCGCAGCAGGGCACCTGGGAGCGCTGGACGGTTCGCTCGGATATGCCGCAGTCGTTCCATATTGAAGGGGTGTCATTCCTGATCCGCAACGTTAACGGCGCTATGCCGTTCCCGGAAGATCGCGGCTGGAAAGATACCGTCTGGGTGGACGGTCAGGTTGAACTGCTTGTCTACTACGGTCAGCCTTCGTGGCCACACTTCCCGTTCCTGTTCCACAGCCAGACGCTGGAGATGATGGACAGGGGCTCCGTGGGGCAGATGCTGATCAATCCGGCACCGTAAATTGCTTTTCTCCCTCTCCCTGTGGGAGGGGGATGGGGTGAGGGCAACAGCCTGCATAATACCCCTTCATTTCCCACATTGATCCAGCGTATAATCCCGCTCCTTTTGTCTATTTTTTCTTCGGAAGCATTATGAGCGCAATTTCCCTGATCCAGCCGGATCGTGACCTCTTCTCCTGGCCCCAGTACTGGGCGGCCTGCTTTGGACCGGCGCCGTTCCTGCCGATGTCCCGGGAAGAGATGGACCAACTGGGCTGGGACAGCTGCGACATTATTCTGGTCACGGGCGATGCCTACGTTGACCACCCGAGCTTCGGCATGGCCATCTGTGGCCGTATGCTTGAGGCGCAGGGCTTCCGCGTGGGGATCATCTCCCAGCCTGACTGGAACAGCAAAGACGACTTTATGCGTCTGGGTAAACCCAACCTGTTCTTCGGCGTGACCGCGGGCAACATGGACTCGATGATCAACCGCTATACCGCCGACCGTAAGCTGCGTCATGACGACGCCTACACGCCGGATAACGTGGCGGGTAAACGTCCGGACCGCGCGACCCTCGTCTATACCCAGCGCTGCAAAGAAGCCTGGAAAGACGTGCCGGTGATCCTGGGCGGCATCGAGGCGAGCCTGCGCCGCACCGCGCACTACGACTACTGGTCAGATACCGTTCGCCGCTCGGTGCTGGTGGACTCCAAAGCCGACATGCTGATTTACGGTAACGGCGAGCGTCCGCTGGTAGAAGTGGCGCACCGTCTGTCGCAGGGCGAGCCGGTGAGCAGCATCCGTGACGTGCGCAATACCGCCATCATGGTGAAAGAGGCGCTGCCCGGCTGGCGCGGCGTGGATTCCCGCATCATTGATATGCCGGGCAAAATCGACCCGATCCCACACCCGTACGGTGAAGATCTGCCGTGTGCCGATAACAAGCCGGTTGAGCCGAAAAAAGCGGAAGCGAAGGCTATCGTCGTGCAGCCGCCGCGCCCGAAACCGTGGGAAAAGACCTATGTGCTGCTGCCGTCCTACGAGAAGGTGAAAGCCGACAAGGTGCTCTACGCGCACGCGTCCCGTATTCTGCACCATGAAACCAACCCGGGCTGCGCCCGCGCGCTGATGCAGAAGCACGGCGAGCGCTTTATCTGGATCAACCCGCCGGCGATCCCGCTTTCCACCGAAGAGATGGACAGCGTCTTTGCGCTGCCGTACAAGCGCGTGCCGCACCCGGCGTACGGCAACGCCCGCATCCCGGCGTATGAGATGATCCGCTTCTCGATCAACATCATGCGCGGCTGCTTCGGCGGCTGTTCCTTCTGCTCCATTACCGAACACGAAGGCCGTATTATCCAGAGCCGCTCTGAAGAATCGATCATCAACGAGATCGAAGCGATTCGCGACACGGTGCCGGGCTTTACCGGCGTGATTTCTGACCTCGGTGGCCCAACCGCCAACATGTATATGCTGCGCTGCAAGTCGCCGCGCGCGGAGCAAACCTGTCGTCGCCTCTCCTGCGTCTATCCGAGCATTTGCGAGCACATGGACACCAACCACGAGCCGACGATCAACCTCTACCGCCGCGCGCGTGACCTGAAGGGCATCAAGAAGATCCTCATCGCTTCCGGGGTACGTTACGACATCGCCGTGGAAGATCCGCGCTATATCAAAGAGCTGGCGACGCACCACGTCGGCGGCTATCTGAAGATTGCGCCGGAGCATACCGAAGAAGGCCCGCTGTCGAAGATGATGAAGCCGGGCATGGGCAGCTATGACCGCTTTAAAGAGCTGTTCGACACCTATTCGAAGCAGGCGGGTAAAGAGCAGTACCTGATCCCGTACTTCATCTCCGCCCACCCGGGCACGCGCGATGAGGACATGGTGAACCTGGCGCTGTGGCTGAAGCAGCGTCGCTTCCGTCTGGATCAGGTGCAGAACTTCTATCCGTCACCGCTCGCCAACTCGACGACCATGTATTACACCGGCAAGAACCCGCTGAGTAAGATTGGCTATAAGAGTGAAGAGGTGGTGGTGCCGAAAGGGGATAAACAGCGTCGTCTGCACAAGGCGCTGCTGCGTTACCACGATCCGAAAAACTGGCCGCTGATCCGCCAGGCGCTGGAAGAGATGGGTAAAAAACACCTGATCGGCTCGCGCCGCGACTGCCTGGTACCGGCCCCGACGCTGGAGGAGATGCGCGAAGCGCGTCGCCAGAACCGCAATACGCGCCCGGCGCTGACCAAGCACACGCCAATTGTGCATCAGCGTTCGAACGGTGGGGCGGGAACGAAGAAGAACGTAAAACGTAAGATCGGTTAAACCTGTAACAATGCCCGGTAGCGCTGCGCTTACCGGGCCTACAGGTCAGCGCGTAGGCCGGGTAAGGCCCGCCACCCGGCTTTTTTCTGCATAAGGGTAGGAGGCCCAAAATGAAAATAAGGAAGTTAACAGGAACGATGCTGATTGGCCTGACGTTATGCGGTTGTGTAATGCACCGCCAGACACAGCCAGAAGTGGAAGGACGTCTAATCGACAGCGCAGGTAAGCCAGTCTCTGGCGCTAAAATAACATTAGAGAGGGAGCAAACGCTTTCTGACGACAACGGTCGTTTTGCTTTTCAGAGCCAGCATGAGTGGATCTTTTTTCTGCCAATAGGCCCGATGGACTGGATTTATCACACCCCGCTCCAGATAAGTGTCAACGGAAAGGAATATGATGCAGAAGCAGGCGGCGGTCTCGGTGGGCCACATAAACTTGAAGGGAAAGCGTATAACGTTATTTGCACATTGCCTGATCTTCCCGGAGAAGCGAGATGTCAGTCCGGTTTATAGATTAAAACGAGCCCGGCGGAAGACCGGGCTCGTTTTAGGTATTACCCGCCAAACTGATCCGGGTCCGGCCCAAGCCGCTTACCCTTATCCAGCTTCGCAATCTCACCCAGCTCGTCTTTGTCCAGACGGAAATCCCAGACGTCGAAGTTCTCGGCGATGCGCGACGGCGTGACTGATTTCGGTATCACCACCAGGCCGTTGTCCAGATGCCAGCGAATGACGATCTGCGCCGGGCTTTTGCCGTATTTATCCGCCAGTTCGCGGATAATTTTTTGATCGAACACGCCCTGGCCACCCTGCGCCAGCGGGCTCCAGGACTCGGTCTGGATTTTATGCGTGGCGTTCCAGGCGTGAAGCTGACGCTGCTGCAGCAGCGGGTGCAGCTCGATCTGGTTAATGACAGGCGCGACGCCCGTCTCGTCAATCAGCCGCTGCAGGTGATGAACCTGGAAATTACAGACGCCGATGCTTTTCACCAGCCCCTCTTTCTGCAGTTCAATCATCCCTTTCCAGGCATCAACGTAGTGATCGATAGCCGGAACCGGCCAGTGCATCAGCCAGAGATCGACGAAGTCGAGCTGGAGTTTTTCCAGGCTCTCTTCCAGGGCTTCGCGGGGACGTTTTTGGTCGTCGTTCCAGAGTTTAGTGGTGATGAACAACTCATCGCGAGGGACACCGGCGCTGGCCAGTGCGGTACCCACGCCGTCCTCGTTTTTGTACGCGGCGGCGGTGTCAATCGACCGGTAGCCGACTTCCAGGGCTTTATGAATGGCGGAGACGACCTCGTCGTTACCGGCTTTCCATACACCTAGCCCCAGCTGGGGCATCACGTTGCCGTCCTGCAGCTTGATTACGGTTTGGTTTGCCATTTTTCCTCCTTCAGGTGCGCATCGCCGGAGGGTTCCTCCGGCGATGGGGTGTGCATTAAGTCTGGACGAAATGTCAAAAAACGAAAGTCGGGGGGACAAAAACGCTTAGCGTGCCGCCTCGTAAATACGACGGCTGACGTCCAGCGTGATGTCGCCGTGCTCGCCCAGATGGGTCATACCGTGCTCTTCGAGTTTCGCCAGCAGGGCAGGGATAGAGCTGCCGTCCAGGCCGTAGCCAGACAGACGCGTTGGCACGCCCAGACCTTCAAAGAAGCTGCGGGTCGCTTCGATGGCGGCATCAATACGCGCATCGTCAGAACCCTCGGTGATGTTCCACACGCGTTCAGCGTACTGCAGCAGTTTGGCGCGTTTGGTGTCGCGTTTTTCGTTCCACAGGGCAGGCAGCACAACGGCCAGCGTCTGAGCGTGGTCCAGACCGTGCATTGCCGTCAGCTCGTGGCCCAGCATGTGGGTTGCCCAGTCCTGCGGCACGCCAGCACCGATCAGGCCGTTCAGCGCCTGCGTGGCGGCCCACATTACGTTGGCGCGAACGTCGTAGTTTTCCGGCTCTTTCAGCGCTTTCGGACCTTCTTCGACGAGCGTCAGCAGAATGCCTTCCGCGAAGCGATCCTGAATTTTGGCATTCACCGGATACGTGACGTACTGCTCAACGGTATGAACAAAGGCGTCGACCACGCCGTTCGCCACCTGACGCGCAGGCAGGGTGTAGGTGTAAACCGGGTCCAGAATGGCGAACACAGGCTGAACGTGTTCGTTCATGAAGGCCTGCTTGTCACCGGTGGTTTTACGGGAGATCACCGCGCCCTTGTTGGATTCAGAACCGGTGGCCGGCAGGGTCAGCACGGAGCCCATCGGGATAGCGCTTTTGATGTCGCTGCCGCGGGTTTCCAGAATGTGCCATGGATCGATGCCGTCAGCGTAGTGCGCTGCCGCCGCGATGAATTTGGTACCGTCCAGCACGGAGCCGCCGCCGACCGCCAGCAGGAAGGTGATGTTTTCTTCGCGGGCGATTTTCACCGCGTTCATCAGCGTTTCGTAAGACGGGTTTGGCTCGATGCCGCCGAACTCACGAACGTCCAGACCGTCCAGCGCGCTGTAAACCTGATCCAATACGCCGGTTTTTTTCACGCTCCCGCCACCGTAGGTGATCAGCACGCGGGCGTCAGCAGGGATCTGCGCGCGCAGATCGGCGATAGCGTCTTTACCAAACAGAATGCGGGTTGGGGTGTGAAGATTAAAGTTGTTCATTGCTCGTTCCCTTTAGTGGGTGAAAAACCGTGGTGGCGCAGAGGGCGACCTGATGCTGCTCATTGTGGCCGCCCGGGGCTACGCCCTCAATGCACATTCCTGCCGATGTCTTGCCCATTTCTACAGAGCGCTGGAGAAAGCGCGGAAAACAACGCACACTGTCAACGTCGAAAACCGCACCCGGAGTAACGCAAGATGAACCGTGAGGCTATCTGCCAGCAGCTCACTGCGCAGATTAAAAGACTGATAGATAACGAAAATGGCGTCAGTGGCCTGCTTCCTGACATTCGCCTGCTTTATGGCACTCAGCCAGGGACGCGCACGCCGGTCATGTACCAGCCGGGCATCGTTTTTCTCTTCTCGGGCCATAAAATTGGCTATATCAACGAGCGCGTGTTCCGCTACGACACCAATGAATATCTGCTTCTGACGGTACCTTTACCCTTCGAATGTGAAACCTTCGCGACAGAGGCCGTTCCGCTGGCGGGTATTCGCGTCAACGTCGATATTCTGCAGCTGCAGGAGCTGCTGATGGAGATAGGCGAAGATGAACTCTTCCAGCCTTCGATGGCGTCGAGCGGGATTAACTCGGCGACGCTGTCGGAAGAGATCCTCTGCGCCATTGAGCGTCTGCTGGACGTGATGGAGAGGCCGCTGGACGCGCGCATTCTGGGCAAGCAGATTATCCGCGAAATTCTCTACCACGTGCTGCTGGGCCCGGGGGGCGGAGCGTTACTGGCCCTGGTGAGCCGACAGACCCACTTCAGCCTGATAAGCCGCGTGCTCAAGCGTATCGAGAGCCAGTACACCGAAAACCTCAGCGTCGACCAGCTGGCGGCGGAAGCGAACATGAGCGTCTCGGCGTTTCATCATAATTTTAAATCGGTGACCAGCACCTCGCCGCTGCAGTACCTCAAAACCTACCGGCTGCATAAGGCGCGGATGCTGATGATCCACGACGGCATGAAGGCCAGCGCGGCGGCGATGCGGGTGGGCTACGAAAGTGCGTCGCAGTTCAGTCGGGAGTTTAAGCGCTATTTCGGCGTTACGCCGGGAGAGGATGCGTCACGTATAAGAACGATGCAGGGAGTCTGACGAAAAACGTAGGCCGGGTAAGCGATAGCGCCACCCGGCTTTGTTGAATTATGCGCTGCAATACTTCTTCTTAATCACCACCGCGATAGTCCCCACCAGACCCGCCACCAGCAGGAACATCGGCAGCACCATCAGGAAGGTCATCACCTGATCTTCGTGGTGTTTCACGAAGGGGATCATATTCAGCGCGTAGCCGAGCGTTGTGACCACGCCAACCCACAGCAGGGCGCTCAGCCAGTTGAAGAACTGGAAGCGGCGGTTCGACAGGCCGGAAATGCCCGCCATCGTCGGCAGAAGGGTGCGGACAAACGCCAGGAAACGCCCCGCCAGCAGCGCCAGCAGGCCGTGCCGGTCAAACATGCAGGTCGCACGCTGATGATATTTATGCGGCAGCTGCGCCAGCCAGCTTTTGACGACGCGCGTGTTCCCCAGCCAGCGGCCCTGCAGATAGCTCAGCCAGCAGCCCAGGCTGGCTGCGGAGGTCAGGATAACCATCGTTGGCGTGAAGTCCATGACGCCTTTACCGATTAACGCCCCGGCAAGTAAAAGCAGGCTGTCACCGGGTAAAAACGAGGCTGGCAGTAATCCATTTTCCAGAAACAGAGTTGCGAACATCACGAAATAGACGATACCGACGACGTGAGGATCCGCCAGCGCGGCAAAATCGTGGTGCCAGAGCGCCGCGATAATATCTTGAATAACAGCCATGGACTTTCCTGTGGAACAGCAGATATAGCGCTATTGTACTCCCTTATTCATCCGTCGGGTTTGATCCCGGGCGCAACTCATGCAGACTTTTCCGCTTGCGGTGTCCACAAAAGCGTCCAGGGAGTACATTTTCAGCCTGCACTCTACACGATACGCTCGAACCCTGCTGCTAAATCCGCAATCAGATCGTCAACATTTTCTAAACCGATATGCAGTCGAATCAGGGTACCGCTGAAGTCCACGTCGCCACCGGGGCGCAGGGCCGCAATCTGTTCCGGCTGGTTAGCCAGGATGAGGGATTCAAAACCGCCCCACGAGTAGGCCATGCTGAAGAGGGTAAAATTATCCAGATAGCTTGCCAGCTCGTCATTATTCAGCCGTTTTTTCAGCACAAACGAGAACAACCCGCTGCTGCCCGTAAAGTCACGTTGCCAGAACTCATGGCCTTTACTGCCGGGTAGCGCGGGGTGATTCACGCGCTCAACCTGCGGATGCTGCGCCAGCCATTCGGCCACCTTCAGGCTGCTTTCATGGTGCTGACGCAGGCGAACGCCCAGCGTGCGGAGTCCGCGGCTGGTCATGTAGGCCGTGTCGGCATCCACCATCTGGCCCATCAGGTAGGCGTTTTCACGCAGCTGATCCCAGCAGCGCGCGTTGGAGACCGCAGTACCGATCATGCCGTCAGAGTGGCCAATCAGGTACTTCGTCGCCGCCTGAATCGAGATATCAATGTCGAAGTCCAGCGCTTTGAACAGCACGCCTGCCGCCCAGGTGTTGTCGATCATAACGATCGCCTCTGGCGCTTTGCTGCGCACGGCCTTCACGATAGCCGGCACGTCGTGAATTTCCATGGTGAGCGACCCCGGCGATTCCAGGAACACAATGCGCGTGTTTGGCTGAATAAGTTCGGCAATACCTTCACCAATCAGCGGGTCGAACCAGCCGGTGGTCACGCCGAGCTTGCTGAGAATTTTGGTACAGAAGTCCTGGCTGGGTTCGTAGGCGGTGTTGGTCATCAGGATGTGATCGCCCTGTTCCACGAACGCCAGAATGGTGTTGGCGACTGCAGCCGCTCCGCACGGGAACAGCGCGCAGCCTGCGCCGCCTTCCAGCTCGCACATCGCCTCCTGCAGAGAAAAATGGGTTAGCGTGCCGCGACGGCCATAAAACAGGCCGCCTTTCGCGCGGTTGCGCGTGGCGATTTTTTTCTCCTCAACGGTATCAAACACCAGCGAGGAGGCGCGTTGAATCACGCTGTTGACCGATCCCTGAGTATATTTTTTGCTGCGTCCTGCCTGTACCAGCGTGGTATCAAGATGCTTCTTTGTCATGTTCGCTAACCCTGTTTTTATACGTCTGGACGTCCAGACTACCACGATTGGAAAAAACTGCACCCGCAGGCTTATCGAATAAGCAGAAAATATTAGCAAAAAAACGCATAAGAAATTTTTACTGCGTAAGCGCAAGGAAAGTGAACGAAAATTGCGGCACTATGCAAATACTAATGAGAACTACTATCAATTCGACGACGTTTTGATATTATTACGTTCAGATTTTGTGATTTGCGTCCTGGAGATACAGAGTGGGTAATAATTTGATGCAGGCGGATCTCTCCGTTTGGGGCATGTATCAGCATGCTGACATCGTGGTTAAGATTGTGATGATCGGCCTGATTCTGGCGTCCGTTGTCACCTGGGCTATCTTCTTCAGCAAGAGCGCCGAGCTGCTTTCGCAGAAGCGTCGTCTCAAGCGGGAACAGCAGCAGCTGGCTGAAGCCCGCTCTCTGGATCAGGCTTCAGACATGACCTCATCCTTCCACGCGAAAAGCCTTACCACCCTGTTAGTGAATGAAGCGCAGAACGAGCTGGAACTCTCCGCGGGCAGTGAAGATAACGAAGGCATCAAAGAACGTACCGGTTTCCGCCTGGAGCGTCGCGTGGCGGCCGTTGGCCGACACATGGGGCGCGGCAATGGTTATCTGGCGACCATCGGGGCGATCTCACCGTTTATCGGCCTTTTCGGTACGGTCTGGGGCATCATGAACAGCTTTATCGGTATCGCGCAGACCCAAACCACCAACCTGGCGGTTGTGGCCCCGGGTATCGCAGAAGCGCTGCTGGCGACGGCGATTGGTCTGGTCGCGGCGATTCCGGCGGTGGTTATCTATAACATCTTCGCGCGTATGATTGGCAGCTACAAAGCCACGCTGGGTGACGTTGCCGCGCAGGTTCTGCTGCTGCAAAGTCGCGATCTCGACCTGAATGCCAGCTCGGTTAAGCCGGTGCACGCGGCGTCCAAACTGCGCGTGGGTTGATAGTATGGCGATGCGTCTAAACGAAAATCTGGACGATAACGGCGAAATGCATGAGATCAACGTGACGCCGTTTATCGACGTTATGCTGGTTTTGCTGATTATCTTCATGGTGGCTGCACCGCTGGCGACGGTGGACGTGAAGGTAAATCTGCCCGCCTCATCCAGCCAGCCCCAGCCGCGCCCGGAGAAGCCTATCTACCTGTCGGTGAAGGCGGATAAATCCATGTTCCTCGGGAACGACCCGGTGACGGCCGACTCTGTCATCCCGGCCCTGGATCAGCTTACGGGCGGTAAGAAAGACACCACGGTCTTCTTCCGTGCGGATAAAACCGTTGATTATGAAACCATGATGAAGGTAATGGACACGCTGCATCAGGCGGGTTATCTGAAGATTGGGCTGGTCGGCGAAGAAAAAGCGGCCAAAAAATAGAACGAAAGCTGGCGAAAGCCAGCTTTTTTGTTTTCTGCCACGCAACATCGTTATTATTTTCTGCTGTATATCCCCATTCTTCATATTTCCTTATCAATAAAGCAATAATTAATAATCCATTGATAGTTAAGTAAATATCAGTATTCGGCTGAGCCATTAAAATATATCGTTGGCTGAAATGGCGTCGGGGAATATCCCCACTACGCTTAAAAAAGATAATAAAAACAAACCTTCTTCGAAGGCTCTTTTCACCTGCACAGCAAGAGACTCCCTATGGCTACGATGACATGGCTGTATCCGCACGCGCCTCAAAACGATCTGTTTTCGCTTTCTGCCATTCGACGACGCGCCGACAGGCTAATACTGGTGCTCATCTGGTCGCTGTGGGCCATCTCGCTGGGGGTGGGCTATATCAACGAGAATATCGTGCAGGGGGCGATTATTGGCACCTCTCTGGCCTGTTTATCGACGCTGCTGACGCTGTTGTTTCCCGGCGCGCTGTTGCTCCGCCTGAGCTCTGCGTTTGTGCTAATGGCATTTTCCGCGCTGCTGATTCATCTGGGCGAAGGCGAAACTGAATACCATTTTTCGGTTTTTGTCCTGCTCTCCGCGCTCCTTGCCTGGCGAGACTGGCGCCCGCTGGTGATGGGGGCGGCGGTCATCGCGTTACATCATCTGGTGTTTAACTATCTGCAGGAGAATGACCTTTACGGCGTCGTGGTGTTCATGCACACCGGCTTTCATATGGTGGTTTTCCACGGGCTGTTTGTGGTGGTCCAGACCGCAATTCTGGTTCTGCTGGCGATACGAATGGAGCAGGACGCCCGCTCGGCGAGCGAGGTGGCAAGGCTGGCGGGGGTGATCAACCGTGAACCGGGGTACCTCACGCTGGCCGTCGATGCGGTCCCCGCAGAGTCTTCCTTTGCCCGCACGTTCAGCCTGACGCTGGGCACCATGCGCGCCACGCTTGAGCAGGTTAGCGCCAATATTGGGCAACTGCTGGAGGCATCCCGCGCGTTAGGACAGCGCAACAGCGCGCTGTCGGAACGTACCGATCACCAGGCAAGTTCGCTGGCGACGGCGGCCAGTGCGATGGAACAGTTAAGGGCTGTCGCCACCCTGACCAGTGAAAAAGCAAGCCAGGTTCGGGAGGTGGCGTTCAGTACCAGTAACGTGGCGGAGCAGGGGGGCCATAACGTACGGCAGGCGATTGCGGCGATGGAGCACATTCGCGTGGAGTCGCAGCGCATTTACGCCATTCTGGAGCTGATCGACGGGATTG
The DNA here is from genome assembly GCF_008122455.1 of Enterobacter sp. C6. NCBI lineage: Bacteria > Pseudomonadati > Pseudomonadota > Gammaproteobacteria > Enterobacterales > Enterobacteriaceae > Enterobacter > Enterobacter sp. C6. The sequence continues at coordinate 17,828 of NZ_QPFW01000213.1, read as the reverse complement.
CGTTTCAGACCAATATTCTGTCGCTCAACGCCTCGGTCGAGGCTGCCAGAGCGGGCGAAAATGGCAAAGGCTTCGCAGTGGTTGCCTCGGAAGTGCGTGTGTTGGCCCAGCGCAGCGAGGGGGCTGCAAAAGATATCCGCCAGCTTCTGACCGCATCGCAGGCAACCACGCTGCAGGGCGTCGAGCAGGTTGAGCAGGCGGGTATGACAATGAAGTCGATCATTGAGAGTATCGAAGGGCTTCGCTCTCTGCTGGAGGAGCTGTCGCAGATGAGCGAGCAGCAGCGGGCGAGCATTGCGCAGATGAACGACAGCATTGCCAGCATCGATGCCAGCGTGCAGGAGAACGTGCGTCACGTAGCGCAAACAGTGCAGGTGGCTGAAGCGCAGCGCCAGCAGACGGGTCAGTTAAAAGAGGCGATTGCCGTATTCAGATTTAATTAGCGTTGCGGTTCGGAGGGGGCGCTGGCACCAGACGCCAGCGCGTCTTCATCAAGCGCAACGCAGGCGACGTTTGAGGTACGGAACTCACCGTCTGACAGCTTGCGCGTCAGGCGCAGGGTGGCGATTTCTCTGGCAAGCAGATACTGGTAATTGGCCTCGAGGCGACCCAGAAGCTTCTCTTTCAGCTCTGGCCGCTGTTCCATGATGGCGTTCATCACGGCACCGTAAATTTCTTCTTTGACCTGTAGCGGATAAATTTCGCGGCGATTCTGCCATTTCAGCCGCACCAGCGTTGCCGGGATCGATACCAGGTCCTGGGTAATACGCGTCATCTCGTCATTTTTTGTGTTTCGCAGCGCATCGAGATTTTGCTTTAAGATAAATTCATCACTTTTCTTATCATCTAAAGTCAAATAAACGTCGTTGTTTTTAACTTCCTTCACGTTAATCCTCCCCCAGGTTATAAAAAATTGGGTTGTTTTTTTCGCGCGTAATTAAGTTAAGCCAAATTTCATTGCCCGCTTCGTTAATTTCTTCGGTTTTCTCGGCCAATATTTGACTTAGTTTCTGGGCATCTATTTCACCCTCGGCCTGCAGGTCATTCAGCAGGTGGACAAAGGCTTCAATTTTTATGGCGCGAAATAAGCGGTCTTTTATATGGCGATCGTGCTCTTCCAGCAACATATTTCGGGATTTGCCAGTTCGGGAAACACCAATTAATATATCGGGCTCGAAATCAGAGAGCTTTCTTTTCCCCTGAGTGAAACTGGCCTCTTTTTCTGCTTCCGTCGGTTGCTGTTCCACAGGCGTGATGTGGTACTTAGCCGGGACGAGATAGTCGGGCAGCATTTTCAATTTCCTTTAATTTCAACAGGGTGGGGTTGGTAAAGGCGTGAGATTCGTTGACAATATCATGAGGCAAATTTAAAATCAAAAAAAATGGAGCCTACCCATGAACAGCATCTTTTTTACGGTCATCACATTACTATTACTGACCGCTGGTGTTCTTTTATTGATGCAGGAGTTCAATAAAACGAAAGTGTCGAAAGACACCAGTGAACCCCCGCAACCTGAACTGATGACAAAAGAGGAAGGTGAAGACCATTTCTCTGTATTGATGAACTCCGTTACGCCGGTCTGGTACTGGCGGGTGAACCACGAATATATCGACTTTTTACACGCGACAATTAAGCGCATGAAAATGTCGGAAATTAATGATACGCCCGGACTGTTTGAGGCGCAGCGTCGCTGTAGCGACCTGAATTCAGCCGTGTATAAATATTATGACAATATCAAAAAACGCTGCCTTAACGGCGAGAAGGTCTCTTATTCCGATCTGGACGTATTAAATTTGCGGCAGTGTTTTCGCGAGTTCAGTCTGGAAGCCTATCCTGAGCTGGTGGCGCTTGTCTGGCCGGAGTACGCCCGTCCCGAGGTTAACCCGGACAACGTCTGAGTGGCGTACTGTTGAGTTATTGCAAACAGTCAGCGCCGTTGAGATATACTGGGCGCTGGTTTCTTTTGCAAACAGGACTTTATGGAACGCTTTTTTGAAAATGCCATGTACGCCTCTCGCTGGATACTGGCCCCCGTCTATTTTGGCCTTTCGCTGGCGCTTGTCGCGCTGACGATTAAGTTCTTTCAGGAAATCCTGCATGTTCTGCCGAACATTTTTTCCATTGCCGAAGCGGATTTGATTCTGGTTCTGCTGTCGCTGGTGGATATGACCCTGGTGGGCGGGCTGCTGGTGATGGTGATGTTCTCCGGCTACGAGAATTTTGTCTCCCAGCTTGATATCGACGAGCGTAAAGAGAAGCTCAGCTGGCTGGGCAAAATGGATGCGTCGTCGCTGAAGAATAAAGTGGCCGCGTCGATTGTGGCGATCTCCTCTATTCACCTGCTACGCGTGTTTATGGACGCGAAGAACGTGCCGGATAATAAACTGATGTGGTACGTCATTATCCACCTGACGTTTGTGCTCTCTGCGTTTGTGATGGGGTATCTGGATAAGATCAGTAAGAAGTAAAGTACACTTTACCCCTCACCCCAACCCTCTCCCCAAAGGGGAGAGGGGACTGCTCGGTGCGGCCTTTCTCCCTCTCCCCTTTGGGGAGAGGGCGGGGTGAGGGGCAAGGGCATCAGACCGCACTATTTATCCGACGACGCTTGCCACAGATTCAACTCCCCATCCGCAACATGCTGGTCAATCCGCTTGAGTTCGTCCTCCGTAAAGCGCAGGTTTTCCAGCGCCTGAACATTCTCTTCCAGCTGTTCCGGGCGGCTTGCGCCAATCAGCACGGACGTCACGCGCGCATCTTTCAGCAGCCAGCTTAGCGCCATCTGCGCCATGGTCTGACCGCGCGCCTGCGCCATTTCACTCAGTAAACGCAGGCTGTTCAGGTTGGCTTCGGTCAGCATTTTTTCGTTCAGACCGCGGACTTTCTTGCCTTCACGCTGCATGCGTGAATCTTCAGGAATACCGTTCAGGTATTTTCCGGTCAGCAAACCCTGCGCCAGCGGGGTAAAGGCAATACACCCCGTCCCGTTTGCTTCCAGCGCATCCAGCAAACCGGTCTTATCGACCCAGCGGTTGAGCAGGTTATAGGACGGCTGGTGGATCAGCAGAGGGATCTTCCACTCGCGCAGCAGCTCGGCCATTTTTTGTGTGCGCCCGGTTGAGTAGGAGGAAATGCCCACATACAGCGCTTTCCCACTCTGCACAGCGTGGGCCAGCGCGGCGGCCGTCTCTTCCATCGGCGTGTTTTCATCCACGCGGTGGGAATAGAAAATATCCACATACTCGACGCCCAGGCGCTTCAGGCTCTGATCGAGGCTGGCGAGCAGATATTTGCGGGAACCGCCCGAGCCGTACGGCCCTGGCCACATGTCGTAACCCGCCTTGGTGGAGATAATCAGCTCGTCGCGGTACGCGGCGAAGTCCTCCCGCAGCAGGCGGCCGAAATTCTCTTCCGCGCTACCCGCCGGAGGTCCGTAGTTATTGGCGAGATCGAAATGGGTGATGCCGAGGTCGAAGGCTTTGCGCAGCAGCGCGCGCTGGGCATCAAGAGGCTGGACGTGGCCGAAGCTGTGCCACAGTCCCAGCGACAGCGCAGGAAGGCGCAGACCGCTCTTTCCACAGTAGCGGTACTGCATATGTTCATAGCGGGTAGCGTCAGGGTACCAGGACATGATGTCTCCTTTTCTTATCGATAATTTTTTGAAACGTCGTTTTCATTCTGAACTTATCACATCACTAAGCGCGAAGATAATGGTTAACGGCGGCTGTGCGACCAGTGAAGCCACGCTAATTAAAAATGATCACAAAACGTTATAATTTCCCTCGTTCCTGCCGATAACGAGAGTAGTACTCGCCTCTGGGCGAACTCACCCTCACGGCAAGGAAGACTTATGAATATGCTCCGTAATTTCACGATCCGCTTCGTCATGCTGGCGATTCTCGGGATCTTTTGTTTAATGTGGGCGGGTGTGGGGCTGTACAGCACCTGGTCCCTGTCTCGCGTGACTGATGGCAATGAAGTCGATCGCCAGCTGGTTAAACAGATGACGGTACTCAGCCAGGGTAACGATCAGTATTTCCGCTTTGTGACCCGTCTGAGCCGCGCAATGGAAGTTAAAGCCGCAGGCGGCACGCCGGATTTGGCCTCTGCCCAGCAGGCGCTGGATAACATGGGCAAGAAGCTGGCCGAGATGAAAGCCATTTCTCCAGGACCAATGGATGAGCAGATCTCTTCACGGGTGCTCGGCACCTGGCAGGCGCTGCTTGAACAGGGCGTGACGCCGCAAATGCAGCAGGCGAAGCTGGGCGCGCTGGACGGCTATCGTCAGCAGGCCAACAACGTCACCCCACCGCTGAGCCGCGCGTTCGGTGCGGCGGCTGAAGAGTTCAACAATGCTGCCGCGAAGTCGCTCGACAGCACCCGCGTGGTGGTGGATAGCCTGACCAGCATGACCCGCACGGTGATTATCGTCGCCACGATTCTCGGCCTGCTGATCCTGCTCTTTACCGACCGCTACCTGGTGGCGATGCTGGTCAAACCGCTGGATCGCATTCGCCAGCAGTTCCGCCAGATTGCCCAGGGCGATCTCAGCCAGCCCATTGAGCCGTTCGGCCGCAACTGCGTGGGCCAGCTGGTGCCGCTGCTGAGCGCCATGCAGGACAGCCTGCGTGAAGCGGTCAGCACGATCCGCTCCGGCAGTGAGAATATCTGGCGCGGCGCAACGGAGATCTCCAGCGGTAACAACGATCTCTCGTCCCGTACCGAAGAGCAGGCGGCCGCGCTGGAAGAGACGGCAGCCAGCATGGAACAGCTGACCGCCACGGTGAAGCTGAACGCGGAAAGCGCGCGTCAGGCAAGCCAGCTGGCCGATGTGGCCTCTACCACCGCCAGCCGCGGCGGCTCGCTGGTGGAAGAGGTGGTGACCACCATGAGCGGGATTTCGGAAAGCTCGAAGAAAATTGCCGAAATCACCAACGTGATCAACAGCATTGCCTTCCAGACCAATATTCTGGCACTCAATGCGGCGGTTGAAGCGGCGCGCGCGGGTGAACAGGGCCGTGGTTTCGCGGTGGTGGCAGGCGAAGTCCGTAACCTGGCAAGCCGCAGCGCCAACGCGGCCAAAGAGATTGAGGGGCTGATTACCGACTCCGTGTCCCGCGTAGAGCAGGGGGCGAAGCTGGTGGGCGACACCGGCACCACCATGGATGCGATTTTGCGTGACGTGACGGAAGTGACGACCATCATGAAGCAAATTGCCTCTGCCTCTGAGGAGCAAAGCAAGGGCATTTCGCAGGTCGGGGTTGCCATTACTCAGATGGACGGCGTTACCCAGCAAAACGCCTCGCTGGTGGAGGAGGTCTCCGCGGCGGCGGCGGCGCTGGAGCGCCAGACCGAAGATCTTCAGCGCTCGGTGCAGAAGTTCCGCCTGACGGCATAACGCAGCGTTGCAAGGCCGTCTTGTGCGGCCTTGCATTATTAACGTATTCCCCTCCAGCTCGCGCTGAAACTGCTATTCTTTTGCTAACCCCCCTGACGTTCTGAGCTCTCTTCTATGAGGTATTGCTATGAACAGATCGTTATCTGTCATCCCTGTTCTCTCTTTCATTTTTCTGATGCTGTTTTCGGTTTTTGCCAGTGCGACCCAGCAGGCGCAGGAACGGCGCGTGGCGCGTGATGTCAGGCAGGAAACCCGCGATACGTCACGGCAGGTGAAGCAGACCTGCGTGGCAAACAATAACCAGAGTAATCACGACTGCCGCCAGGACAAGCGCCAGATGAAACAGTCCGGACGGCAAAAAGCGCGGGATATTAAGTATTAACATAACAGGTGAGGCGGCATGCAAGCGTATTTCTTGCCGCCTTTTTAAAAAACGTAAGTCAATATTTTTTAAATATTAAAGTATTTGCTTGTAACAATATATTTGGCATTTTCTGCACATTCCAGAACATGAAAATTAATATTGTCTTAAGATTTAGTCGACATAATGAATTATCTTCTTGATACCGGAAATAATTCAATTTATGAAAAACCGTATTATTTTATTTGCTGCCCTGGCAGGTTTTGCCGTGTTCAATACAGCTATGGCCCAGAGCGTCACGGTCGATGTCCCTGCCGGGTATAAGGTCGTGATTGTTCCGCAGTCAGCCACGGTTCCTGAGGCGGTAAGCGTTGCGCCTGCACCTGCACAAACAACGTATGCCGCCCCTGCACCGGTCTATCATCCGCGTGCACGCCATGTGGCGAGCGTGGCGGAAGGGATGGTGATTGAGCATCAGTATGACGATCACCATTGATGTATTCCGGGTGACATTTCTGACCATAAGTTGAGGGCAAATAGACGTGATTGGGTGCAGTGAGTTATTACTGAACAGTCATGAGGCCGGGCACGCGCTGCGACACCCGGCGAAATCTATTAGTGCGTCGCTTCACCAATCAGCGCGCCCGTTCCCGCGCCAACGGCTGCACCTTTCAGCACGCTCTTGCCGGTAACCGCTGCGGCACCTGCGCCCACGGCAGCACCTACCGCACCACCTTTACGCGCGGCTTTACCTTTGTCGCCGTTTTTGAACATGGCACCGGTGCCTGCGCCAACAACGGCACCGCCAACGGTCGATTTCAGATCTTTACCCGTGGCCGCACCAATGGCAGCACCTGCTACCGCGCCAGCGGCGGTTTTGTCGATGGCCATTCCCGAGGTGGAAAAAATGAGGGCGCTGATAACCAGCGTTGTTTTAATAAGTTTCATAACAGATCCTTTGTGACTGCTGTCGGTTGATACGTTGCTTCTCACTCTGAGGTGAGAAAAACGCACAGATAGTGCCAGCAATACCGGCTCAACCTTTAGGCTAATCATGCCCTGAGCAAGGATCTTTGTTGCCGGGCGGCGATCCGCCCGGCTAGTCGTCACGCCTGACGTTTGTCTTCTGTATTGGTCTCGAAGTCGCTCGCCGCGTGGCGTTCGTGGAGCTGCTCGTTCAGCTCGCCGCTGGTGCGGTTAACGATGCGTCCGCGCTTAACGGCATGGCGGTTCGCCACGTCTTTCGCCCAGCGCTGCACGTTGGTGTACTTTTCTGCATCGAGGAACTCAGCGGCGTTATACACGCTGCCCAGCGCCACGCAGCCGAACCATGGCCAGATAGCGATATCCGCGATGGTGTACTCCTCACCCGCCACGTAGCGACCCCGCGCCAGCTGTTTATCCAGCACGTCGAACAGGCGTTTGGCTTCCATGGTGAAGCGGTCAATCGCGTACTCGATTTTCACCGGAGCATAGTTGTAGAAGTGGCCAAAACCGCCGCCGAGGAACGGCGCCGCGCCCTGGAGCCAGAACAGCCAGTTCAGCGTTTCGGCGCGTCCCGCCGGATCCTTCGGCAGGAAGTGGCCGAACTTCTCCGCCAGATAGAGCAGAATATTGCCGGATTCAAATACGCGCGTTGGCGGGTTCGTGGAGTGGTCACGAAGCGCCGGTATTTTCGAGTTCGGGTTCACCTCAACGAAGCCGCTGGAGAACTGATCGCCCTCGCCGATGCGGATCAACCACGCGTCGTACTCCGCGCCCGTCACGCCCAGCGCCAGCAGCTCTTCGAGCATGATCGTCACTTTCTGGCCGTTCGGTGTTCCCAGCGAGTAGAGCTGCAGCGGGTGCGAACCGACAGGAAGATCTTTCTCATGGGTCGCGCCGGAAATGGGGCGGTTGATGTTGGCGAACGCGCCGCCGTTGTTCTTTTTCCATTCCCACACTTTTGGTGGCTGATACGTGTTGTCTGACATGTTGGCCTGCCTTTTGAGTGATGTGTTGAGGCAGTGTAGCAGGAGATTTGTGAAGCGTTTAACGAACTGAGCGTAATCGATCTGCCGCTATTCCTTCCGGCGCTTATATATATCAAATCCGGCATAAGCTTCATCGAAAATCGCATTTTCATAATTAATGCGTAAACGGATAAAGCTGCATATGATGCTACAACATAAATAAAAGATGCAGTAATAAACACTTTATAAGGCAAGGAGTTAGTGAGATGCGCAAGCTTCTGTTATCGGCAGTGGTGGTTTCGCTCGCGTTAGGCCTGGCGGGCTGTGATGATGCGAAAAATAAAGAGACCAATACGCCCTCAGCGGCAAAAAGCGACGCGCCAAAAGAGGGCGGTTCGCTGATTATCGGGATTACCTCCGGCGATCCGTTAGCCGTGAATCCGCTCTATGCCAGTGACCGTACGACGTTAACGATCATGCAGGCGCTGTATGCCCCGCTCTATAGCTTCAACAACGGTAAGATCGAGTGGGGCCTGGCGGAAAGCCTGACGCCCTCCGCCGACAACCTGAGCTACACCCTGACGTTAAAACCCAATCTGAAATGGCAGGACGGACAGCCGCTGACGGCGGACGACGTGGTCTTTACATTCAATAAGCTGCTGGATGCCAAACAGCACAGCTTCTTCCGCAGCATGTTCACCTACGGCGATAAGCCGGTACAGGTAAGCAAGGTTGACGAGCGCACCGTTAAGTTCACCTTACCGCAGGTCAGCGCGGCCTTTACCGGCACTCTGGTTCAGATCTACCCGATCCCGCAGCACGTGTTCGCCGGTGAAGGCGACCTGGAAAAGAGCAGCAAAAACGATGCGCCGGTAGGATCCGGGCCGTTCAAATTCAAAGAGTACCGCGCCGGACAATACTACGCCCTGACCCGTTTTGACGATTACTGGAACGGCAAAGCGAAGCTTGATTCGGTTACCTACCGTTTCGCCAAAGACAGCAACGCCGCCAACCTGGCGCTGCAAAACGGAGAAATCAACCTCAAGATGGTTGACCCGCAGGATGTAAACCGCCTGAAAAATACCGGTAAGTTCGACTTCGTGGTCTATCCGGAAGGCCGTCTGGCCTATATGACGTTCAACCAGAACGTGCCGGTGATGAAGAGCAAAGCGCTGCGTCAGGCCATCGCGTATGCCATCAACAAAGACGAGCTAACCCAGACGGCGTTTACCTCGCTGGACTACGCTCAACCGGCGACCTCGTTCCTGACGCCCGATACGCTTTACAAGACGGATGATGTCGAGCAGTACAAGTTTGACCTGCAAAAAGCCAAAGACCTGCTCAAGAGCTCCGGCGCGCCGGACAACCTCAAGCTGCGCCTGGCGTATGTGAACACCAACAAAACCCAGGAGAGCATGGCGCTCTATATTCAGCAGGCGCTGAAGGGCATTGGGGTGAACGTGGAGCTGATGCCGCTGGACTCCAACGCCATGTCTCAGCGCAGCCTTGATATGAACAACACCGCGTGGGAGCTGAACCTGGGCGGCTACATCATGGGCTCCGAGCCGGACGGTTACAAATCGCTGTTCATGAGCAACGAAGCCTATAACTACGCGCACTACAAAAATCCGCAGTTTGATGCCCTGTGGGATAAAGGCGCCGTGGAAACCGACGCCGCGAAACGTGCCGATATCTACAAGCACATTCAGCAGACCGTGGCGAACGACATGACCTACTACCCGATTGCCTATACCAATGCGACCGTCGCGGTGGACAAGCGCTTCGGCGGCACCCAGGAGGCAGAGCCGAAACCGGTCTATCTGTTCCAGGATCTGTCAAAAATCTATCAGAAATAAGTGATTGCCCCGGCCGTCAGGTCGGGGATTTTGTAAGGGCATGTCGTGAACACACTCCTCACCCGTCGGCTGCTGCAGCTGCTGCCGATGCTGTTCTTTATTTCACTGGTGGCGTTTTTGCTGGTCAAACTTGCGCCCGGCGATCCGGTGGCGGCGTACATTACGCCGCGCATGGCCCCGGAAGATATTGAACGTATTCGCCAGAGCCTGGGGCTGGATAAGCCCCTGGTCACGCAGTACGTCCTGTGGCTGAAAAACGTCCTGCAGGGCGATCTCGGCTATTCGCTTATCTACCACCGCCCGGTGCTGGAGATGATCGGCGAACGCATTCCGGCCACGCTGGGGCTGATGGGCGCGTCGCTGCTGCTGGCGATCGTGCTGGCGATCCCGCTGGGCCTGCTGGCGGGGGCATTTAAGCACCGCTGGCTGGATCACCTCCTGAACCTGTTCGCCTATATCGGCATCTCGGTGCCGATTTTTTGGTTCGGCATCTTGCTCATTACGGTCTTTGCCGTGCAGCTTAACTGGTTCCCCAGCATGGGTATGCGCACCATCGGCATGGAAGATAACGCGCTGGACGTGCTGCGTCACGGCGTGCTGCCGTGTATTGCCCTCACGTTCTACAACCTCTCCAGCTACGTGCGCTACATCCGCTCCAACACCATCTCGCAGCTCTCGGCTGACTACGTGCAGACCCAGCTGGCCTACGGCGCCACGCGTTCCAGCATTCTGTTCCGCCACGTGCTGAAAAACGTGCTGCTGCCGGTGATTACCCTGTTCGGCCTGTCGTTCGGTGAGCTGATTGTGGGGGCCTATGTGACGGAAAGCGTCTTCTCGTGGCCGGGGATGGGGCTGCTCGGGATCCAGTCGATCGCCTCGCTGGACTACCCGCTGATCATGGCGATCATCATGCTCTCGTCGATGATGCTGATCGTCGGTAACCTGATCGCCGATCTGCTTTATCGCTTCGCCGATCCCCGCATTCGTACGCTGAGGTAACCCGGATGAGCAGACGCTGGCAGCAGGTTCGTCACCAGCTGCGCCGCAACCGTCCGGCGCAGTTCTCCCTGTTTGTGCTTTTTATTTTCGTTGTCGCCGCGCTCTGTGCGGGCCTAAGTCCGTACGATCCGGATCGGATGGCGCTCGGCGCACGCACGCTACCGCCGGATGCCGCACACTGGTTCGGTACCGACGAGTATGGCCGCGACTACTTCACCCGCGCGCTGTATGGCGGCCAGATCTCCCTGATGGTCGGTTTTCTGGCGATGCTCTTTTCCACGCTTATCGGCACGGTGGTAGGAACGGTGAGCGGCTATTTTGGCGGCTGGCTGGATAACCTGATGATGCGCGCCGTGGATATCCTGATGGCCATTCCGGCCTTCTTCCTGCTGCTGGTGGTGAATGCTTACCTCAAGCCGGGCGTGGATAACATCATTCTGATCATCAGCCTGCTGACGTGGATGAACATGTCGCGGCTGGTGCGCGCAGAAACCTTATCGGTGAAAGAGCGCGAGTATGTGCTTTATGCCCGCGCGTCGGGGGAAAACCCGCTGCGCATTATCGTGCGCCACATTATTCCCGGCGTGCTGCCGACCATTATCGTGGCCGCCACGCTCAATATCGCCTCGGCCATTCTGATGGAGTCGACGCTCAGCTTCTTAGGGCTGGGCGTGCAGGCACCGGCGGCATCGTGGGGAAGCATGCTCAACAACGCCCAGTCGTATATTGGCGAAGCGTCGTGGCTGGCGATGTTCCCCGGCATTTTGATCCTGCTGACGGTGTTAAGCTTTAACGTGCTGGGCGATGTCTTCCGTACCGCCTTTGAGCCAGGAGCGAATCGCGATGAGTAACCTGTTAGCGCTTGAGAACCTGCAAACCACCTTCCGCACCCGCGAGGGCGAGGTTCACGCGGTGCGCGGCGTGAGCTTTCAGGTGCAGCCGGGCGAACTCGTCGGTATCGTCGGCGAGTCGGGCTGCGGGAAAAGCGTCACCTGTAAGTCGATCATTCAGCTTCTGGGTAACAACGGACGGATAACCGGCGGCAGCATCCGCTTCCAGAATGACGATCTGGCGCAGAAAACCCCTGAGCAGATGCGCGCCATTCGCGGCAACGAGATCGCGATGATTTTCCAGGATCCAATGACCGCCCTGAACCCGGTGCTGACCATCGGCAAACAGATGGCGGAGATCCTGATGCGCAATAAAGGACTGACCAAAAAAGCGGCCAAAGCGGCGGCCATCGCCATGCTGGAACAGGTGGGCATTGCCGAGGCTGAACGCCGATACGACCAGTATCCCCACGAGTTTAGCGGCGGGATGCGCCAGCGGGTGATGATCGCGATTGCGCTCTCCTGCAACCCGAAGCTTCTTATTGCCGATGAGCCAACCACCGCGCTGGACGTGACCATTCAGGCGCAGATCCTGCGCCTGCTGAAAAGCCTACAACAGCAGACCCAAACCGCGATTCTGCTGATCACCCACGATCTCGGCGTGGTGGCGCAGGTCTGCAGCCGCGTGGTGGTGATGTACGGCGGGCTGGTGATGGAGGAGGGTAGCGTGGAGGACATTTTTTATCGCCCTGCGCATCCTTACACCCAGGGTCTGCTGGCCTCGCTGCCGCGCCCGGATGAGGTTAATCAGCGCTTATCGCCCATCGAAGGCGCGCCGCCCGGCCTGCTTAACCCGCCGCCGGGCTGTCCGTTCGCGGAACGCTGCCCGAAACGCATGCCCCAGTGTGAACGGCAGCCCGCATTTTACACCACCGGAGAGGGTCATCGCGCCGCCTGCTGGCTATGGGCCGATAAGGAGATTCAGGCATGAGTGAACAACAGGCGCCATTAGTGAGCGTTCGCGATCTGCGCAAACATTATCCGCTAAACGGCGGTCTGCTGCGTAAAGGCGTGGCCGTGAAGGCGGTTGATGGCGTGAGCTTTGATATTCAGCCCGGCGAGACGTTTGGCCTGGTGGGAGAGTCTGGCTGTGGGAAATCCACCCTCGGGCGCGCCATCCTGCGCCTTTTCGATATTACCTCCGGCGAGATCCACTTTGCCGGGCAGGCGATCGCTCACGCCCGCGAAAGAGAGCTCAAGCCGCTGCGTAAGCGGATGCAGGCGATTTTTCAGGATCCTTACTCCTCGCTCAACCCCGGTATGACGGTGCGACAGCTGGTAGCCGAACCGATGCAGATCCACGGCTACAGTAGTGAAGAACAGCGCGAACGGACGGAAACGCTGCTCTACAAAGTGGGGCTTAAGCAGGAGCACCTTGAGCGGTTCCCGCATGAGTTCAGCGGCGGGCAGCGCCAGCGCATCAGTATTGCCCGCGCGTTGTCCGTTCATCCTGAATTTGTGCTGTGCGATGAACCGCTTTCGGCGCTGGACGTCTCGGTGCAGGCGCAGGTGGTGAATATTTTGCAGGATCTGCAGCAGGAGCTGGGGCTGACCTATCTGTTCATCGCCCACGATCTCTCCATGGTGCGCCATATCTCCAGCCGCATTGGGGTGATGTATCTCGGTAAACTGGTGGAGGTGGCCCCGGCGAATGAACTGTATCAGCGTCCCGCGCACCCTTACACCCGCGCGCTGCTGGCAGCGGTTCCCCGGCCCGATCCGCGCATCCGCAATCTCGAAGACGCCACCCTGCGCGGCGACATTCCAGGCCCCACGTCCGCGCTGCCGGGCTGTAAGTTCTGCAGCCGCTGCCCGCACGCCATGCCGGTTTGCCAGACGCAGGAGCCCGCCATGCGGGAGATTGCGCCAGGGCATTTCGCGGCGTGCTGGTTGTTTAACGTGTAATTAATGCCCCACGCAGGTGTATGATAAATGCCCCTCTGTCAGGTTAATTACAACGTGCAGACGACGACAACCCTTAAAAAAATTGCCGCCTGCCTGTTTTAGGTTGGATACATGCGTAAAGGAAAGTTAAGCAGTGATGCGCCATTCGGGACATTGTTAGGCTATGCGCCCGGTGGCGTGGCGATTTACTCTTCAAATTACGGCAGTCTGGACCCGCGCAACTACCCGCAAGACGCGGATTTTCGCAGCTACATTGGCAACGAATACATGGGCCACAAGTGGCAGTGCGTTGAGTTTGCCCGCCGTTTCCTGTTTCTCAACTATGGCTTCGTGTTTACCGACGTCGGCATGGCGTGGGAAATCTTCTCTCTGCGCTTTTTGCGTCAGGTGGTGAACGATAACATCCTGCCCCTTCAGGCTTTTGCCAATGGCTCAAAACGCGCGCCGCGGGCCGGGGCGCTGCTGATCTGGCAGAAGGGTGGCGAGTTCCATGAGACCGGCCACGTGGCGGTGATCACCCAGCTTCTGGACGATAAGGTGCGTATCGCCGAGCAGAACGTGATTCACTCTCCGCTGCCGCTCGGGCAGCAATGGACGCGCGAGCTGCGTCTGAGCGTGGAGAACGGGTGTTATACGATCCATGACACTTTCAACGACACGGAGATCCTCGGCTGGATGATCCAGACCGACGACACGGAACACAGCATTCCCCAGCCGGAAATCGACGGCGAACTGCTGAAAATCAGCGGCGCGCGGCTGAAAAACAGGCGTCAGTTCGACGGGAAATGGCTCAACGAAAATGACGCATTGCAGCAGGCGTATATCCGCGCCAACGGCCATGTGATCAACAAAGATCCCTGCCAGTACTTCACCATTACCGAAAGCGCCGAGCAGGAGCTGATCAAGGCCACCAACGAACTGCATCTGATGTACCTGCACGCGACGGACAAGGTGCTGAAAGACGACAGCCTGCTGGCGCTTTTCGACATCCCGAAAATCCTCTGGCCGCGCCTGCGCCTCTCCTGGCAGTGGCGTCGTCACCATATGATCACCGGTCGTATGGATTTCTGCATGGATGAGCGCGGCATCAAGGTCTACGAGTACAACGCGGATTCCGCCTCCTGCCATACCGAGGGCGGGCTGATTCTCGAAGAGTGGGTGAAAAACGGCTATCGCGGCAACGGGCATAACCCGGCGGAAGGGCTGCTGGAAGAGCTGACCGGCGCCTGGAAGCACAGCCACGCGCGGCCGTTTGTCCACATCATGCAGGACAACGATGTCGAAGAGGACTATCACGCGCTCTTTATCCAGCGTTCGCTGATGCAGGCCGGGTTTGAAACCAAAATCCTGCACGGGCTGGGGGCGCTGAGCTGGGATGCCGCCGGACAGCTGATTGACGACGAAGGTCGCCACGTCAACTGCGTGTGGAAAACCTGGGCGTGGGAGACGGCGATAGAGCAGATCCGCGAGGTCAGCGAAACCGAATACGCCGCCGTGCCGATCCGGACCGGACATCCTGAAGGCGAGGTGCGCCTGATTGACGTCCTGCTGCGCCCGGAGGTGCTGGTCTTTGAACCGCTGTGGACCGTCATTCCCGGCAACAAGGCGATTCTCCCGGTACTGTGGCAGCTGTTCCCGAACCACCGTTACCTGCTCGACACCGATTTTGAGGTTAACGATCTGCTGAAGCAGACCGGCTATGCCGTCAAGCCGATTGCCGGACGCTGCGGCAGCAATATCGACCTGATTAGCGCCCAGGACGAACTGCTGGATAAATCCAGCGGCAAGTTTGTCGACCGTAAAAACATCTACCAGCAGCTGTGGTGCCTGCCGAAGGTCGACGGCAAGTACATTCAGGTCTGCACCTTCACCGTGGGCGGGAACTACGGGGGTACCTGCCTGCGCGGCGATGACTCGCTGGTGGTGAAGAAAGAGAGCGATATCGAGCCGCTGATTGTGGTGAAAGATAAGTAGTTGACTCCCGCGAGAAAAAAGCCCCCGCTGGGTATCCTGCGGGGGCTTTTCGTTACTGTTCTTCCTCTTCCTGTCCGTTGATCTTCAGATCGATGATGCGGCCAATCTGGTCATGATAGACCGTCAGCAGGTTGTACTGGCTCATCTCGGAGATGATCTGCGGTGAGACATTAAAGCTGCGGGCCAGCTCCTCCTGGTGAAAATAGCCCGGCTGACGCCGCCTCACGTGGGCGCGGCGGCGGTTGTACTGATACCACAAAATCAGCAGCCAGCCGTTGAGCGCGGCGAACAGTAAATAGATCAACACCGTATTAAAGGACGCAATAATGACGCCCCAGCGGTGGTCGCTCTCATCGGTGAGCTGCATCCAGAGCCGGGCATACAGGAAAAACAGAAAGCCTCCCCACGCCACCAGCGTTAACGCGGCATCGAAAACACGTGGCAATAGCCGATGTTCGGTCAAAATTAAGGTATTTTCGTTCATTGAATGCTTCCTTTTCCCCGGTCCGGACTGATCCAGCGCGCGCGGGCACGCTGGCGTTTAAGCATGACTTTTGGAAATGCGACGAGGGTGGTGAACAGGCCAATCATCCAGTACACCATCGGGAACCAGATCACCCAGAAAAGCGAGCTGGCTACCTTCCGTTCATAGCGCCTCTCGATGTACAAACTGACCAGGAACTGCAGGAGGCACATCACGCCCAGCAGCAGCCCGGTAAACTCCGGTGGAAAGAGGCTCTCCACGGTCAGCCTGGCAGGAACAGGGGCGATATGGCTGAGGATAAATAACAGCACCGTCATCGCGTACGCGAAGGCCCACAGCGTTGACAGGGCATACTCAAGAAACAGGGGCCACATGCGGTGATGCTCCCAGCGCACAATCCTGCGCAGGTTGACCAGAAACACCTCCGCGCCGCCCTGGGCCCAGCGCAGGCGCTGTTTCCACAGACCCTTGAGCGTCTCCGGCATCAGGATCCAGCACAGCGCCCGCGGCTCGAAAAAGATATCCCAGTGGCGCAGCTGGAGCTTCCAGCTGATGTCGATGTCTTCGGTGATCATGTCCGGGCTCCAGTACCCCACGTCCGCCAGCGCCTGTCGGCGAAAGGCGGCGATAACGCCCGAGACGGTAAAGACCCGGCCATAGATCCGCTGCGTCCGCTTGATGAGCCCAATAATCGATGAGAACTCGCCCACCTGGATGCGACCAATCAGCGTGGAGCGCGTGCGAATACGCGGATTCCCGGTGACTGCCCCAACGTGGGGATACTGAATCAGCGGTGCCACCAGATACGCTGCCGTATCGCGATCGAGCAGGGCGTCACCGTCAATGCAGACCAGCAGATCGCCCCGGGCCGCCGCTGCCCCGGCTTTGAGCGCCAGCGCCTTCCCCTGGTTCTCCGCGAGGTTAATCACCCGCAGGCGCGGATGTTCCTGCGCCAGAGCCTGCAATACCTCCGCGGTGTTGTCAGACGAACCGTCGTTGATGGCGATAACTTCTATATTTTCATACCGCTGATCCAGCGCGGCGCTGATGGTCTCCCGGGCATTTCGTCCCTCGTTAAAGCAGGGGATCAGAATGGAGATGAGCGGCTCACCGGCGAGCGTCGGCGCGGGCGTCTCTTTCTCCCACGACCAGTGGCGTTCAAGCTGAAACCAGAAATAGAGCCCACCGGTTATCCAGAGCACGGACATGAACAGCGGCCAGAAGAACACAAAATCCAGAATCAGCTCGCCGGTAAAGAGGGCGGCCACGCCTAACGGCAACCCGAATACCAGACATAAAATAGAAAAGGCGATAATGCGATCAGTCATTGTCAGGATACCAGTACGAAGAAAATACAGGCCTGATACGTGAGATATCAGGTTGGTTGTTGATGAAATCATCGGGGTAGTAGCCGTAGTTTTTGACGCCGTTCAGCTGGAGCACGCGCATCCACTGTGCCAGCTGGCTGTCGGAAACGGCGCGCGGCGGTTGCTTATCCCAGTCTCTGGCCTGCAGCTCGAAAATGGTTTTATCGAGCGCGCCGGGACGCGTGGCGACCGCTTTAACCAGACGCGTCAGCCAGGCATCGCTTTCGTCTACCGGGACGGACTCCATCAACGGCATGGCCATCGGCACCGTCCAGTCATACTCCGCCAGAAAATCGTCAAGATTCTGCGCGAACCACGCCTCGCTTTCGGGCTGCAGAATGGGTAAGGCGAACATATTGCGCGCGGTTTTTATCTGCGGGCCACGGATATGCTTCACCGCCAGGCTCAGGGCGTGGGTAAACCCGATAAGCAGTTGGCTCTTCTGGCGAGTCGTGTCCTGCCCGGCATCGTCCACGTCCGTCAGCACCGCATCGTCATGAAACAAAATCCCATTGAAGCTGGCATAGCGGGACAGATCTTCATAGATGTCCGTCACCTGCTGGCGCACCTGCGGGTCCCACGGGGAGAGCCGGATATAGGGCTCGGTGGCCTCGCTCAGTTGGCCTGTCTGGCGATCCCGG
>NZ_QPFW01000212.1:0-35159 GCF_008122455.1 Enterobacter sp. C6 | reverse complement strand
GCGAGGAGCTGCGGCGCATCCTGCTGGAGAACGGCCTGACCTATATCTCCACCCGCCCCGCCCTGCGCAGCCTGCTGTGCGAATACATCTCACGGTCACTCCCCCGGACGCCGGGTCACCTGTGTGGAGAAAACCGGCTGGCACAACGGCGTGTACGTGCTGCCGGATGAGGTTATCGGTCCCGGTGGCGACAATGTCATCCTTCAGGGCAGCCACTACCTGACCGGCGGCTTTGCACAGTCCGGTACGCTGGCGGAATGGCAGGAACAGGTCGCCGCGCTCTGTGCAGGTAACTCACGGCTGGCCTTTGCCCTCTGCTGTGCACTGGCCGCCCCGTTGCTGCGCCTGACCGGAACGGGCGGCGGAGGCTTTCATCTGCGCGGTGAGTCCACCGACGGCAAAACCACGGTGATGAAGGTGGCCGCCTCCGTGTGTGGCGGCACGGACTACTGGCACTCCTGGCGGGCCACCGGGAATGCGTTGGAAGGAATTGCCAGCCGATACAATGATGCCCTGCTGCCGCTCGATGAACTGCGCGAAGTGGACCCGCGGGAAGCCGGAATGATTGCCTATATGCTGGCGAACGGCCAGGGAAAGGGGCGCGCCCGCACCGATGGCGAAGTACGTAACCGCAGACACTGGACGCTGCTTCTGTTCTCCACCGGGGAGCTGTCGCTGGCGGAACACACCGAACGCGCCGGAGAGCGCCTCTACGCCGGAATGGACGTGCGCATGGTACAAATCCCCAGCGACACCGGGCAGCATGGCGCGTTTGAGCAGCTACACGGCTTTGCCAGCGGCCAGCAGTTCGCCGATGCCCTCTGCGACCGAGTAGCCCGCTTCCACGGTACCGCTTTTCGTGCCTGGCTGGCCTTCCTCACCCACGACCAGGACGCCAGCACCACGCTGGCAAGAGAGTTACTTCGCCGCTACCAGACGGTCCTGATGCCGGAGAATGCCGGAAACCAGGTGCAGCGCATCGTGGCCCGTTTTGCCCTGCTGGCGGTGGCCGGAGAGATGGCGACGCTGCAGGGCATCACGGGCTGGCAGGAAGGCACGGCGTATGAGGCGGTCCAGATCTGCCTGCACGCCTGGCTGAACGAACGCGGCCATATTGCTAACCAGGAGGATGAAGGCGTGCTGGCGCAGATCAAGCGGTTCATTACCGCGCACCAGTACAGCCGTTTTGCCTCGTGGGACGGCCCGGACCGCCCGCTGAATATGGTGGGCTTTCGCCGGGTGGAAAAAGATCCGCTGACGGGTGAAGAGCACACACTGTTTCACATCCTGCCGGAGGGCTGGCGGGAAATATGCCGGGGATTCAGTCCCGCCAGAGCGGCCAGATTATGTCTGGAAGCGGAATGCCTGCTGCCCGGCAGCGACGGGAAATACCAGTCGCAGGTTCGCCTGCCGGAGATCGGCAAAGCCAGGGTTTACCGGCTCACCTCCCGCATCCTCAGTATCTGAGTACAATCTCGCGTGTCTTAAAAAAAGGTGGTACAGGGTGGGACAAGTGGTACACGCAGGGCTGGCGCGGGTTACAGCGTCCCACCTTAGAGAATTTGGTTTAAAAAAAGTGGTACAGGATGGGACAGCCGTTGCTGAATCTGTCCCACTTTTCAGACTGGCATTTTTGAGGTGGTACAGCGCAAAGCCACGGCTGGCGCGGTTGTACCACTTGTCCCACCTGTACCACCTCAAAAACAGAAGGAATGAAAATGGCGAAAGGGACTGAAAAGACAAAGGCTGAAAGGAAGGGAGAATAAGGGGAACGGGCCTGCCCTTAAAGGGCAAAAGCCATGAGAGATACAGACTGATAGCGATCGTTAGTTCTATTGCTCAGTATTATTGTCACCTTCAACATTATGGTCGATCTGACGCGCCACACTTGCCAGAACGCGTTTCAGTACCCGCCCTCGCTGTACAGGGGCCATGTATTTGAACAGGTTATTGAGCAGCTCAAGATCCTTTTCAATTTCTGATATTCCGTCCTTTGGACTGGCAAACTCTTCATCATCACCTAAAAACCATCCCGCTTTGATGCCCATACCAACAGCTATCTTCCGAAGTTGCATGATCCCGGGAACGGATTCTCCCTTCAGATAGCTTCGAATGGTTGAATTGGGAATACCGGTTTTATCTACCAGAGAACTGACTGTGTCTTCAGATAACGACATCGCTTCGGCAAGGCGAGTGCCAAACTGAAAATTGTTATCTTGATCAAAAAATTGATTATCTTTTTTAGACATTAGACGCCACTAATCAGTAATCAATTGATTTTGTTGAATTCAACAAAATCAAATTCACAATATATTGTGAAAAACAGATCTTTAAATTCACAAAATCATGTGATAACTTATCTGTACAAATTGCAGACTATCACCCTCTGCAAACCCAACTGCTGAGCATCGCATACTCAGGGCTGAATTGCCACGCATCCGCTCGTCCTGAAAACCGCTCAGTTCACAAAAACACGCCACAAGCGGGGATAACAAAGAAAGCAGTATGAATCACAGCTGTTTATCGCCATTACCGGAGCCCCAGACGCTTACGCCTGTCATGTCTTAACCTCTGTCCGATAAGTCTGTGCGCTCCGGGCCTTTTACCCGGAGGACTCCTTATGTGGACAGTCAGCCTCGCTGAGGCGTTTATTCATGTATTCCAGACCGCAGGCAAAATCTTCCTCGACATGATGACCGGGCTTATCCCGATGCTCATCTGCCTGTTGCTGGCCATCAACTTCCTGATGAAGCTGGTCGGCACCGTCAGAATGGAGAAAATCGCCGCCCTGCTCGGCCGCTCGCGCATTCTCACCTACGGCGTGCTGCCGGTACTCGGCTGGTTCTTTATGAGCAGTCCCGGCGCGCTCACTTTAGGCAAGCTTTTGCCAGAGAAGAGCAAACCCGGCTATGAAGATGCGCTCGGCACCACCGCCCATCCCCTCACCAGCCTGTTTCCCCACGTGGTGCCGTCGGAGCTGTTCGTCTGGCTCGGCGTGGCAGCCGGGGTTAAGGCGCTCGGCCTGCCCGTTACTTCACTGGCGCTGCGCTATATCGCGGCCGCCATGGTGATTGGCCTGATACGCGG
This sequence comes from Enterobacter sp. C6, assembly GCF_008122455.1. Classification (NCBI taxonomy): domain Bacteria; kingdom Pseudomonadati; phylum Pseudomonadota; class Gammaproteobacteria; order Enterobacterales; family Enterobacteriaceae; genus Enterobacter; species Enterobacter sp. C6. Next base: position 32,072 of record NZ_QPFW01000212.1, on the reverse strand, counting down.
GATTATCACCGAGTATCTGTTCCTGTGGCTCAGCAAGCGGGGGAATGCGCCATGATGATTTACTGCGCGCGTATCGTCGCTATCGGGCTGTTTGTAGCCGACGGCCTCACCGACAAAATGCTCATCACCTTCGACAGCAACGGGCCGAAGGACTGTCTCGATTACTCCCTCTCGCTGGAGCCGTCGTTCCGGGAAGAGAGCCTGATGATACTGCCCGGCGACCGCCTGATGCTGGCGGAGCACGACTATCTGGTGACTGCCGTCGGCAAGGGGGCACAGCAGGCGCTGTTTGAACTCGGCCACCTGAATCTGGTGTTCAATGGTGACCTGAATCCCTGCCATGTCGGCGCGATTCATCTCCCCGGCCCGGTGCCGAACCTGCGCGACCTCCACGGCAATCTGGTGATAGAGGAGGGACGGCCATGAATACGGTGCTTATTCCTCCCGGTCCCGGCGGATACGGTAAAGGACTGTGGCTGCCCGTTGGCAGCGGCAAAAAGGTACTGTCGCTGACCGGACGCGAGATTCATCCGGTGGCGATAGAAATTGGTGCACTCACCGAATCGGAAGTGGTGAACGGCTTCGCCGATATCCCGCCTGATAACGACATCCTGTGCGTGGTGATTAACTGCGCCGGGTCCCTGCGCTGCGGCCTGTATCCGCAAAAGGGCATCCCGACCATCAACGTACTGCCCACCTGGCGCGCCGGGCCACTGGCGCAGTTTATTACCGAAGAGAACTACGTTTCCGGCGTCACGATGGAGCAACTGGTTCTGGTGGATAGCGCCGAAGCGCCGGACTGCAAGCCTGAGCCACTTCCTGCTCCGGAACCAGTCATTACCACCACTCCGCCGCCTGCGCGCGGCGCGGAGAAGCTGGTGCGCATGGTCGAGCAGACCGGCACCGCCGTCGGCCACGTTATCGCCCTGCTGTTCGCCGCCAGTCGTGAGGCGGTGGATGTGTCGCTGCGCAACGTCATCCCGTTTATGGCTTTTGTCTCACTGCTGATTGCGCTGGTGCAGGAGACCGCACTCGGCAGCCTGATTGCCCACGCCCTGACGCCGCTGGCGAACTCGCTGTGGGGACTGGTGCTGCTGTCGCTCATCTGTGGCATTCCGTTCCTCTCCCCGGTGCTCGGGCCGGGTGCGGCCATCTCGCAGGTGATTGGCGTGATGATTGGCACGCAGATTGGTGCAGGCGCGATATCCCCGGCCTTCGCCCTGCCCGCGCTGTTCGCCATCAACGTGCAGGTCGGCTGCGACTTCGTGCCCGTGGGCCTTTCGATGCAGGAGGCAAAGCCGGAGACCATCGCGAAGGGCGTCCCTGCCTTTCTGCTCTCACGTCAGTTAACGGGGCCGCTGGCGGTCATCATCGGCTGGCTGTTTTCCCTGGGCTTATTCTGAGGACTCACTAATGAACAAAATCAGAGCCGCCGTGGTCGGCGCAGGTATCTACGGCAGGCACCATATGAATGCGTACCGCCACAACCCGGACACGGTGCTGGTCGCCATCTGCAACACCGACACAGAGCGCTGCGACGACCTTGCCATGTCATACGGCATCATGGGCTATACCCGGCTGGAAACGCTGCTGGAAGAGGAAGCCATCGACGTGGTCTCGGTGGCGACGCCAGACCCGTACCACACCGAATCCATCCTCACCGCGCTGCGCTACGGCAAACACGTGCTGGCGGAAAAGCCCCTCGCCACCTCGGTACGCGAATGCGAGCTTATCGTGGAGATGGCGCAGCAGCGGGACCTGCTGGTCGGCGTCGATTTCCACAAACGCTGGGACCCGGCAGTGATGCGCATTAAGGCTGAACTGGAGAGACCAGAAGCCGGGCGCATCCTGCGCGGCCATATCAGCATGGACGATGTGATTAGCGTCCCGACGGAGTGGCTGGACTGGGCGGGCGCAAGCTCCCCGGTGTGGTTTCTCGGCTCACACTGCTTTGACCTGGTACGCCATCTTTCCGGTCAGGAGGTGGTGTCGGTGTATGCCGTCGGGCAGAAACGGCTGATGGTCGAATGCGGCCTCGACACCTTCGACAGCGTGCAGAGCCTGCTGACGATGGCCGACGGCAGTTCGTGGGTGGTGGAAAACTCGTGGGTGCTGCCGGAGGGCTTTCCGAAGGACAACGACGGGCGTATCGATATCCTCTGCGAGGCAACCTATATTCGCAGCACCTCGCAGCATCGCGGGCTGGAAATCACCACGCCGGGCATGACGCTCACGCCCAACAGCTATTTCATCAACTACCGCAACGGCGTTGCCAGCGGTTTTGGTATCGACCCGATCAATGATTTTGTGCGGGCGGTCATACATAAAGCGCCTTACCCGGTCACCGCGGTGGACGGACTGGCGGTCAGCCGTATTTGTGAGGCGGTACACCGCAGCCTGGAGAGCGGGAAACCTGAACGCCCGATAAAGCCATAACTTCAAGGGCTGTACCTGTCTGCTATGTCAGACTGGTAAAGCCCTTAACCCTGCAAACCAGATAAAGCGCAGGAATCATTAGAAAATATGGTCAGATTTTAGCCAGGAGCAGAAGTTGGAAATAGTTTTCACTACTAAGGAGAGCGAATTAATCCAATGTAGCGGTAGTTAAAATGGTACATTTTTGAGCAACCAGCTTGTACTACCAGTTGCTCGCTGATAAGGCAGAAATATTCTAATTTGACAGTGGTGCATAAGAAAAACAAAGGGAAACCAATATTTATAGCCTCCGGACACTCAAATTTTTAATATCTATCAACCTTTTTTTAAGACTAATCTCGAGTCACTTTTTTCTACTACTTTATAACGACGAAGCTTCGTTAAAGCGCCTACACCACCTGCTGCAATAGCAATATAGATTGCTGCACTTGTTGCCGAACTGCCGAGGATAGCCGCTGCTCCCCCAGCAGATAATGCAGCAGTAGTACCGGTAGCTGGAGCACTGGTTCCTCCGGTAGCTAAAGTTGCCATGGCGGCAACTACCGCAATACCGATGGCTGCAAATGCTATAGCCCATGCAACTTTTCCTGTCGCATGAATTTTCACCGTAGTTTTAGCTAAACTACCTTCAATTGTAATCGTATCTCGATCTTCCTTAATAGCTTTACCCAGCTCTTTAGGCGTTGTTATCACATTATCTTTGGCGCTATTAGTGCTCATTATCCCTCCTTGCGATACTCAGTTTAACTTGCAGCCCTTCCCTAACAGTAGGCCGGCTGTATTTCTTAGCCAATTTTGAACGATGTACGTCCGCATACTATTTGGCTTCCAGTATGATTGCGGCTTCGTTCTCAATTGTTGAACGATCACGGCCAAGATATTGTGGCATGAATTCATAATGCCTGGCAGTAGTGACAATCATTTTATTCACCTACTAAGTTGAAAATTGTCACACGCTTGAGCCTATCATCATGTAAATCGATAACATCTTCTTGTATACCTCCCTCTAACATTTGAGTGACATAGTATGGTGGTGCATCCTTTATAAAATACTCAAGTGAAGGAGCGTCTTGCTCAATTAGGAGACCAACGCCACTTAACCATTCCAGAGCCCTTTCAGGAAGATCCCCTTGCGAGAAGCCTTTGCAGCAGAACAAACAATGCATCGGTCTTAAATCATCAATAACATCAGTTAAATGGTTTGCTCTATTTTGCTGGAGATGTTTTACTTTAAGAGGATTAAGAATTGCTGCCCCATAATGAAGGATACTACGTTTGTAGGTTTTACACTCCCAATTAACTTTATAACTCCCCGATTTCCAGTTTGTATACATGCAATACAAGGGAATAAGGTCATATTTCTTGGCATCCGCAATGAGAAGATCAACTTGATGCCCATTTTTATTTGTGTGATGAAGGTGCTCATATTTCTCAGAATTTAAGTTGAGAACTTTTGCTTGAATACGCATGCCTAACCATTTACCACTTCGACCTGTAAACCACCACTCCCAATCGGAGCCATTCACTGATTCTTTGTGGCGGGTAAACGTATTAATAATAATTTTTCCCCTACCCCATTTTTTTATATTAAGCACAAGAAAGTCAGTTATTGACTCCTCTCCAATTTGATAGCTTAGTTTTTTTGCCTCTCTTAATGTACTCCAAATCCAGCCAGAATTTTTTATCGCAATTTCACCTAAGTCCATTTGTAGTATTCTCTTAGTTATGTTTATAAATAGATAAGTTGAAAGGTTTTTTGCTGAAAGCATGATTCGAATGAAGAGAATAGTATTTATACGTCAAAAACAAAAGAAGGAAAAGGGGTTTGCCCTTAGATATTTGCCGTGAGACTGATATGCACTTTATAAATTAACATAACGTGAGGCTTGCTACGTCCACTTCTCGTACTCAGCCGACATTTGAAATTTTCCCAGTCCTAGGCATCTGGACCTGGCTTTAGCATGGATTTAAGTAACTAAAGAGTGATGTTCATCTCAGGATTTGGCTATTGGATGCATTTTCCGTGATACTTCTACACTCTGGCCGTGTAAACGACCGGAGTGTAGATTTCCCCCCTGTCAAAATGCTCTTTTCAGCATGGCAAGGACCACCCATCGTGTCGCATCATCTGCAATATTTTCAGGCAGAGCATCAGCCCGCAGATTGATATAAGTGTCAACAGCCATCCTGATGGCAATGCTGCCGGAGTCACGATCGTGCGTTGCCAGCGTGGAAGTCAGCAGGACATCAGGATCAATGCTGTGGGATTCAATATTCCGACATCTGGCACACAATCGCGCCAGATGCCGCTCTGTTCGACTAATCTCAGTGATGCTGCAACAACACCTGTGAAATCTTCCTCGCTTCATCCGCCGGATCCGCCGAATGCGTGATCGCAGATCCCACAATCACAACATCCGGGCCTAACAGCGCATAGTCTTTCACCGTCTGGCTACTGATGCCGCCTGCTACGGCAATCCGTGCTTTCCGGCGCGCCTTCAGCATCGTTATTAAATCATCTATCGGCTTGCGCCCCGCCGCCTGCTGGTCGGTGCCCGTGTGTACCGCCAGCATATCCGCGCCTGCCTCCTCCAGCAGGCGAACCCGCGTGGGGAGATCGTCGACGCAGATCATATCCACCACCACCTGCTTTCCAGCCTCTTTCGCTGCTCGAATGCAGGACTGGATCGTCAGCACGTCGGTCACGCCTAACACCGTGACATAGTCTGCCCCGGCATCGTAAAGCAGCTGCGACTCAAAATGGCCGCCATCCATAATTTTCGCATCCGCCAGCACTTCCTTATGTGGGTATTTCTCTTTAATGGCTTTAATCGCATTCACGCCTTCCCGAATAAGAAAAGGTGTACCCACTTCAATAATATCAACGTCATCAACCACCTTATCAATAAATACCAGCGCTTCAGGCAGGGTTAACTCGTCCAGGGCAAGCTGTAATTTCATGTTGGTTTCCTTGTATCGAATGATTTATTCGAGGTTGGCGTGCAGCGCAAAACCTTTGGTTAAGCGATATCCCGTCGACTGCGCCAGAATCACTATCATGGCGTCACCCAGCACCATGACCGCCTCTTCAAACAAGCTGCCGCCGGGCAGAATGCCTTTCACATTCTCTGGCCCATCCGGCAGTTTGTCGGAATAGGCCGGGATCCTGACCACCACATCCGCCAGATTCCCCAACGTGGACTCGGGGAAAATGGTCAGCAGGGCCACGGTGCCGCCCAGCTTCTTCGCTTTCGCTGCCACATTCACCAGCGAAGCCGTTTCGCCCGATGCGCTGGCCAGCAGCAGCAGGTCGCCTTTTTGCAGCGCAGGCGTGACCACATCGCCGACAACATGCACCTTCAGGCCGATATGCATCATGCGCATCGCCAGAGCTTTCAGCATTAACAGCGAACGCCCTGCGCCAAAAACAAATATCGCGTTCGCTTCAGCGATGGCCTGCTCCAGACGTGCCAGCGCAGCGCCATCAATCCGCGACATCGCCTGATTCAGGTCGCTACAGGCAACGCCTGCAACAGATTGCGTTTCCATCATGCGTCCTCCTGACAGAGCGGGAATAAATTACCCTGATACTCGAGCATCCCCATGATTTCCCGGACATAGTTATCGACATGCCCCAGAAAATGAAAACGTTCCGGTGCGGCGCGGTAGCGTTGGTAAAGCGGCGTATCGAAGGTGATGCCAAGATGCGGGTTCTCTTTGACGGTGGCGAATTTGATGCGCGGAATACGCGGGTAGTAGTGATTATTGCGCACGCAGAGCTGCCCGTTCTCTTCCACGATGTAGCAGGCCATACCGTGGTAAAACTGCACCGTGTCGTAGTGAACCGCGCAGGGTTTATAGGCCAGGTTGCTGAATACCAGCGGCCCGTCGCCGATATTGATGGAGCAGTGGCCGTAATTCGGCGGCACGATAATGCTCTGCCCCTCCTTCACCACCGCCACGATAAGATCGTCCACCAGCAGATCTTTTGGTTCAACGGCAAAATCCGGCGACTTTTGCAGGATATACGCCGCCGTGCCCTTAATCACTTCGTACACTTCCGGATGGGTGTTGCGCCGCGTGTCGTTATAGCCGTGATAATGACCGCTGGTTTTCTTGCGCTCCTTGCCGATCGTTCCCGGCATGATGATGGTGATGTCATATTGGTACTGGTCGGCAGCAAGCCGTTCCTGATCCTCCGCAAAACTGAGCCCGCGATAAACATCGTAAGTCGGTTCATCACGCTGCGCTTCGGTGAACTCCGGTAAAACCACCGCCATCTGCCCGGCGCTTTTGCGGCCAAAGCCGAGATAGTTCAGCGGGGGTTTCAGCGCCATTACGCCATCATCATCGAGATACAGCGGCAGGCCGCTGTGGTGTAGCTGTTTCATTTTGCCTCCTGTGTATACGCGTTAGCTGCGCGGATCGCTTCTTTCAGCCGTTCGGATTTCATACCAAATACGCTCTGGATGTTGTTCCCGACCTCGACGACGCCCGCCGCACCAAGCTGTTTCAGCAGCGCCTTGTCCACCAGCGTCTTATCCGTCACGTCAATGCGCAGACGTGACATGCACGCTTCGATGCTGGTCATATTCCCCAATCCGCCATAGGCCAGGATGATGCCGCTCACCAGGTCATTCTGTTCATTTTCCTGCGCCACAGCGCTTTCTTCGACTTCACGCCCCGGCGTCAGCAAATTCCAGCGGCGGATGGCAAAGGTAAACAGGACGTAGTACAGCGCGCCCATCACCAGCCCGACCGGGAACACCATGTACCAGTGAGGCGCGCGCGGCAGGACGCCAAAGAACAGATAGTCGATAAGTCCGCCGGAGAAAGAGAGCCCGATGTGCACGCTGAACCACTCCATCAACAGGAACACCAGACCCGCTAAGACGGCGTGAATGCCATACAGCACGGGCGCAACAAACAGGAAGGAGAACTCAATCGGCTCGGTGATGCCGCAAACAATGGAGGTGATCGCGCCAGAGAGCATAATGCCCTTCACCCGCGCTTTGTTTTCCGGGCTGGCACAGCGGTAGATCGCCAGCGCAATCGCCGGAATGCAGAACATTTTGATGGGCGTCAACCCGGCCATAAAGGTTCCGGCGGTAATCGGCACCTGGTCTTTCAACTGGGCAAAGAAGATAAGCTGGTCACCATGCACCACCTGCCCGGCCTTGTTTACGTACTCGCCAAACTGCAGCCAGAACGTCGGCCACCAGACATGATTAAGACCAAACGGGATCAGCAGTCGCTCGACAAAACCAAACAGGAAAGCGGACACGCCCGGCCCCTGCACCGTCATGGTATTCGACAGGCCATTAATCAGATGCTGAACCGGCGGCCAGACCACCGCCATCACCAGCCCGACAAACAGCGCGGCGAAGGAAGTGACTATCGGCACGAAGCGCTTGCCGGAAAAGAACTCCAGCCATGACGGAAGCGGGATGCGGTAATACCGTTTATACAACCAGGCGGCGATAATCCCGATAATGATGCCGCCAAACACGCCGGTCTGGAGCGAAGGGATGCCCAGCACCATCGTGTAGTCACGCACCTGCGCCACCGACTCGGGCGTGATCCCCAGAAACTGGCCGATGGTGACGTTCATAATCAGAAAACCGGCGATCGCCGACAACCCGGCAATCCCCTGATCGTCACTAAGCCCTACCGCCACGCCGACCGCAAACAGCAGCGGCAGGTTGGCGAAAATCGCGCTGCCCGCTTCCGCCATCAGCTTCAGCACGTGAACCAGCCAGTCAGCGCCGAGAAACGGCAGGCTGGCGACAATATTGGGGTCCTGAAAGCTGACGCCGAAGGCCAGCAAAATACCAGCGGCAGGCAGCATGGCAATGGGGATCATTAACGATCGCCCAATGCTTTGTAACATTTGCAGAAGGTTGAATCTTTTCATCTCGATCTCCTGAGCGCGTCTTTATGACAGGGATTCGCACAACAGCAGGTTCTGCTCCGAACACCTTCAGTATCCGAACCGGATGTGATTAAAAAAACAGCAATCAAAGACGAAAGTTATTTCCGGTTTTCGCTTAAAACCGGAAAATTTATGAGGACAATCACGCCAGAAGCCATCAGAAAGGGATAAAAGAGGAAATCACGTTCGGTGGGAGGCCATCACATGAGTATCTTCGAGGCGCATTTTCGCAGGCTGCACGCCCGCTACGGCGCAGGCCAGACGCACGAATTACAGATGCAGGAGATCGCCGCCATCTTCGGCTGTTCGGTGCGTAATTGCCGTATTGCGCTGAAAAAGATGCATCAGGAAAAATGGCTCGACTGGCAGCCGCAGCGCGGACGCGGCAAGCGCTCACGGCTCCATCTGTTAACCTCGCCGGAAAAGCTGTTCAGCCAGAACGTCAATAAGCTGCTGGAGAAGCAGGATTACGGCAACGTGCTGCGGTTTATCGGCAACGACAAGTATCTGCTGGATCGCCTGAGCCTGTGGCGCTTTGGGGTACAGGATAAAAGCAGCGAAACGCGGGTGCGCATCCCCTACTATCGCAATCTGGATCCGCTTAATCCGCTCGTTCCCCTACGGCGGACCGAACGCCATCTCCTGCGCCAATGCCTGAGCGGGCTGACGCGCTATGACGCCGTTCAGGGCAGGATCGTTCCCGATATCGCCCACTACTGGACCCACAACGACGACTTTACCCGCTGGGAGTTCTGGCTGAAATCCACCGCCCGCTTTGCCGATGGCAGCGAACTTGATGCCAGTGCCGTTCAGCGCTGCCTGCTCGCCGCCAGCCAAAGCCCGCAGTTCGCGCCGCTTATCAGACCAATCAAAACCATCACCGCTGACGCCCCCTGGCATCTGGTGATTGAAACACATCATCCAGTCATGCGGCTCGACTGCCTGCTCGCCACCCAGCCGACGATGCTATTCGATTACCAGCACGGCCACATCCGCTGTACTGGCGCTTTCCACCTGCAGGAACACAGCGACAACTTTATGGTTTTGCGGCGCAATCAACACTGGCACCAGGCGCGGCCCGGACTGGATGAGATCACCATTTTCACCTGGGCTCCGGAGCATATCAGCATGAGCTTTATTCCCCTGCTGCGGGGCGAGGAGGCGCAGGATGACCGCCCGCTCAACGAGCGTAGTCTAGAGCAGGGGTGCTGCTTTGTGCTGCTCGACAATGACGGGGCCTTTGCGGATGAAGCCGGAAGACGGTTTATCAATTACCTGCTGCAACCTGTCGAACTCCTCAGCCAGACGCAGCTTCCCGACGAATATGCGCGCATCCTTTCGGTTGCTCAGGGCATGCTGCCGCAGTGGAACCACCGCCCGGTGGATTTTGGCGGGATCACCGCGCCGTTTAACCTGCGTCAGCCGGTGATCATCAGCACCTTTCAGCAGCCGGAACTGGTGGAGCTTGCCGGAGCGATTCGCCGCCAGCTTGAGCGCTGGCATATTCGCGCCGAAATACGGATCGACGCATTTGACCGCTTTAACAGCCAGCCGCGCCCCCCTGCGGATATCTGGCTCAGCAACTTTATGCTCGATACCCTTTCGGTTCCGGCATTTCTGGAATGGCTGGCGTCCACCACGCTATTTACGCGACTGCCTGAAACCCAGCGACAAAACCTGAACGCCCTGTTGCCGACTATTCTGAACAGCGATGATGAACAGGCCTTCGCCACCATTGCCGCCTTTTTCCATGAGATGACCCATCAGCGATATGTCATTCCTTTGCTGCATCACTGGATGGAATTTGCGACCGAGAAGTCATTTACCTGGCGGGATTTAAATACGCTGGGATGGCCGGATTTTAGCCAACTTTGGCTCGAATAATGCTACGCCCGCAAAAGCTCGCTAAAGGGCCTTTAAAGGCCTTTAAGGGTAAGGGAGAGAAGTGCGGGATTTGGGGTGGGGGAACGTTTGGCCATCCGTATGGGCGATTCCATCAAATCCATCCGCAGCACCCTTTACGGTCTACCGATACCTACATTCAGAACGTCCGGTAGACGAAGCTAAAATGCCCATTCTCAATGCCTATACCTTCAGCTGCTACATAGTTTTGGACATGACGATTTATTAAAAGGCTCATAAAGGTTCAAATCATTACATAATAACTATTATTGTTTCTTATCAATAAATTATGGAAAAACATACCTTGACCGAGGCATCCATAGTGCTATGTTTACGGTAAGCGACACAGCGCTTGGGCTGCACTCCTGAGGGACCATGACATTCGAGGATGATGCCTGTCTGCTATGTCAGGTTGGTCAAACCCTTCGCCCCGCAAGCGAGACAATCAGCAAGGAAGATTAATAGTATTGGCAATCTGTAGCGAAGAGTTGCAGTACTGCCCCTTCCATCATCCACAATGATAGCTATCAGTAAGTTAACGAAAATGAGAGGGCATCGGAAATGCTCGAAGTTGAATTTCAGGAATGGTTGAAGAGCAGAGGCGCCAAAACGCAAGCAGGCCTCAATTCCCGTATTTATGCTGTCAAAACTATAGAAAAAAATCTCGCAGCACTTGGTTCTCCTCATGCAGATCTGGATGCAGCCTACCAGGCGGATGGATTTGCGCAATTGCGGCAGCGGATCAAAGAGATTCGCCGTGATGCCAAAGACAACGGCAATGACTATCGGTTACTAATGCCTGAATCAGAGCAACCGCTTAACCGATTGTCCAACTGGAATAGCTGGCTCGGACAATATGGACGTTTTCTGAGCGGTGATGACTCTCAGGCCGACGAAATTCGGGATTATGTCCTTGAAAACTACATCACCCCAGCCAGAGAGCGAGGTGACGCAAGTGTCACCCTGGTAGTTGGTCCTCTGAATACTGAAATGGGTCTCGACAAGGGATGGCCGAACATCTGTCAGGCTCTTGATGGTCAAAAATTTCAGGAACTAGCGGATGTTCCCCCTCCGGTGACGGAAGGGCCTAAAAAGAGCACAACCCGGAAATATACGTTCATCCTTACGGAAGGAAGCGAACTGGTGGCCCAGACTAAACCAACTCCGACTAACCTTATTTTTTACGGTCCTCCAGGTACCGGAAAGACCTATCACACGGCGAGGGAAGCCGTAGCGCTCTGCGATGGCAAAGATGCCTATCCGAACTCAAAAGATGGGCGTGCGGCCCTGATGGCGCGCTATAACGAACTGATGGCAGAAAAGAGGATCTCTTTCGTCACATTCCACCAGAGCTATGACTACGAAACCTTCGTTGAGGGCCTTCGTCCAGAAATCGGTGAAGATGAGTCTTCGTCTGCTGGATTCAGACTCATGCCTACGCCGGGGCTCTTCAGAGAAATTTGTGCCCTTGCCGATCAGGCCAGAACACAACCCCGTGCACAGACAGATGCCTCGGCACTGCAACTATCCCAAAAACGCTTCTGGAAAATGGGGCAAGGGATAATTGGCACCGAAGACGATGTGTATGAAGATGCCCGCGACAATGGGTATATCGCTCTGGGTTGGGGTGGGACCATAGACTGGAGCGCGGATAGATTCTCATCGTTCAACGCGATTCATGATGAATGGATCAAGCAAAATCCAGGGAATCTGACGCCTAGTAACTGGACGCAAACCTATCCCTTCCGTTGCGAAATGAAGCCTGGTGATATCGTGATTGTCCCTTACGGGAACACTGCGTTTCGCGCTATCGCTGAAATAACTGGTGATTACTATTTCGTTCCTGAAGCCGAAGGTTACTATGCCCACCGCCGCCCAGTTCGCTGGCTACTGACCCTTGATGAACCACTGCCACTCGATACAATTATCGATGGTAACTTCACCATGCGGACGCTCTATTCCATTGCCACCAGTCGTGTGAATATCCCGGCGCTAGGCAGACTGCTCTCAAGTACAGAGAACATAGATAATAGTTCCGATGTTAAAGGACAACCAGAACAATTCGTCCTCATTATTGATGAGATCAACCGGGCAAATATCTCGAAAGTGTTCGGTGAACTGATTACGTTAATTGAGCCGGATAAACGTCTTGGAATGCCTGATGCACTCACCGTAACTCTGCCTTATTCGAAAAAGAAAGATTTTGGCATCCCCGCCAACCTTCATATCATAGGCACCATGAATACCGCCGATCGATCCATCGCATTGCTCGACACAGCATTAAGGCGGCGATTCAACTTCCGGGAAATGGCTCCCGACGCGACCTTGCTAAGTGAAGTAGAGGGGATCGATCTCAAAGCCGTTCTTACCACCATCAACCAGCGTATTGAATATCTTATAGGCCGGGAATATCGCATTGGACACGCCTTCTTTATCAATTGTGAATCCAGGGCACAAGTTGAAGATGCAGTGCGCAATAAGGTCATACCGCTGTTACAAGAGTATTTCTTCGAGGACTGGAGCCGAATCGCGACAGTGCTGGGCGATGGTTTTATGCAGGAAGAGCAGATTTTACCGCCACCCGGAATAGAGGGGGAACCATTATCAAGCTGGTCGGTACGTGCACCGTTCAGAAATGACGCCTTTGATCGACTGATAGGCAAAACCAGAACGTTAAATGTCACCGATCTTGAGGTGGCTGGTGAATCGAAAGAATGACGCACCTCACGGTTCGCGAATGGGGTGGTGTTTGTGTGAACACTGAAAGCAGCATAAACGCTCCTCATGCTTTTACCCGCCCTCAGGCTAACGCGCTGCTTACGGCGGCGCGCGAGCATCCGCTGGCAAATCAGCACGGTACTAATATCTTAATCGATCGCCATAACAAAATTATTGCCGGGCAAATAGTTGGGGTCATTGCCGCTCCGGGATGTAGCCTTGAGATCCTGCCCAAATTCGACGACGAGACGATAGAACCGGACGCCACAATACGCAATCGCCTGATACGTATGCTTGATGTCGCCCTCGGCCTTAAACTCGGCAATGGACAGGCTGCAACAATGGCGAGACAAGCTGAAAGCTTGCTAGAGATACTCATCCGCTTGTTCGCCGAGCGACTCTTATCTGAAGTACATCGGGGATTACCGCGCACCTATTTGGCACAGGAAGACGATTTGCCCTCATTGCGCGGAAGGCTCAATATCAAACGACAATTCACTACGCTTGCCGTCCGCCCCGACCGTCTCGCCTGTCGTTACGACGAACTGTCGGCTGATACCGCCCTACTTCGAATTATGAAGGCGTGTGTAGTTCTGCTTCACCATTATGCCCGCGCTGCTGATACGCTCCGTCGTCTGAATGAATTGCGCATCCTGTTAGCGGGTGTTAGCGACGTCCCTTTCAGTCATCTGCCGTGGTCACAGGTACGGATCGACCGAACCAATCATCGCTGGGAAGCCCTCTACAATCTGGCACGTCTTCTCCTACGACGCGACTGGCAAGCTACACACCACGATAAACGAGCGCAGAACGGGATTACACTGCTTTTCCCAATGAACGACCTGTTCGAGGCATATATAGCGGCGCTGGCGAAGCGTGCTGTACGCGGTACGGAATGGACGGTTCGTGCACAGGCAGGCAGGTTATACTGTCTGATCGAGGACGTAAAAGAAGGCAAACCACGCTTCCAGACCCGACCGGATCTGCTTATCGAGCGGGACCATCAGATTGTTATGATCATAGACACTAAATGGAAGCGTATTGGTCGTCATCCCGAAGATGCCAGGCATGGCATATCGCAGGCTGATGTCTACCAGATGATGGCCTATGCACGGATTTATCACTGCCCACAAGTTATGCTTCTCTATCCACATCATGCAGGTCTGGGAACGCAACCTCTGAATGCAGGCTATAGGATTCTAGCAGGCAAGGAACAATTACAGGTGGCTAGTGTGGATCTGGTTCTCGATGAGGACAAGATTGTCGAGCAGTTAATTAACCTTCTCGGCATCAACACGCAGTGAGGTGAAAAGGCAAGGCCGGTGCACCTTGAGGCTCGGCACTCTCAATAACCTCAATCCATGATTTATGCTCAAACTTACATGATCATTTAATGCATTTAATATACTGGGCTTATACTCTTGGTACGTAGAGAATAGACAGTAGGACATGTCCGCTATGAGCGAGAAGCTGAAGTACGAAATTGTTGTTCTCACCACCAAGGGGCATTACTAACATTTCCGCGTGTTAATTAATTGAAGCAGATCAGCGGATCTGACCAACTCGACTTCAGCCAGACCGGATATTTTCAAAATTGAATTGCAGTCGATGTCGTTCTGTTGCATCGTAACTAGTCGGGTAGCCTTGAAAATCTCAGCCTCAAGCTATTTTACCACCTATTGATACCGATTCTATATCAATTTTCAGAGGAAAATATGAAAAAACAAAAGGTTGAATATGGTTTAGAACTTGATCCAAATGCAGATTATAAGATGGCGTGGCTTCATGAAAGAAATAAAAAAGATTTCGAGTCATTAACAAAATGGTTATATCTTGGAGCTGATATTAAAGACAGCGGATTTGCTAAGGTAGGTTTGACCATGGATGACCTTTCAAGTCGATCATATAGTTCTGCCAATCCTAACTATTATTTGTTTTGTGCTTTTAAATGTCGAGATGATCTTACGAAAACCGAGGTTGAAAAGATTGAACGAAGCACACTGGAATATCTAGAACGCGTATTTGCTAATGAAGATGGTACTTCAAACCGAGCGAGTCACGCGGAATCTGGTCGTTTGTCTGAATGTTTTTATAACATTAATTTTACAAACTTCTTCATTAGCTATCATGATTATCTTTTTGAACAATTTAGCAATAAATTTATAGTCTGCGGGTTTGAGAACGAGTTTGGAGATGATGAGGGCGAGTTTCTTGATTGTGAGTTTAATCCAAAGTTCACGCTGCAAGAAAAAAATAAATTCATCAGGATGATACTTCGTAGGTAAGGCATATAAAACGTTAAAAAACATGAGGTCAAAAAAGGCATAAAACTTAATGACAGCAGACAATACGCTTTTTGATATTTGACCTCACGAGACATAGCTTCTGCAATGTCCGCTCTTGGCACTCAGGTGACCTACATAACGGCGATCACCGAGGCTCAACTGGACAGTAAGATGTTTTGTCCAGTTATACCTGCCTGTGGTATTTATCTCAGTAATACCTGAATCAGCTGAACGAAGATATACACTGTCGCTGCCACTTGTATAGTCCGGAACCCCCATCTGAGATAGCGCCATTCATGGCGTTCTCTGGCATCAGCTGCTTCAATAGCGGGGTCAGAATATTTTCTTTTCCTGGCCCTGAATTCATCGATTACCCACAGGATGAGAATAAAGATAATAATGGTTTTCTGAAGGATGAGATTATCCACAAAGAGTGACTCCGGCCTGCCCGCTGATACAAGAAGAATAGATGAACCACCTTCATGTAGCCACCACTAAATGTAGGGGTGATATTCGTTTTCGTTCTGGTGGATTTTGCGGTGATTCTGTCCATGGCAATTTGCTCCCCTACTATCTGACCGACAGCGATGAGAGAGGAGCGGAAGTAGGAAACTGTTCTGACTATAAAGGGCGACTTTTAACATCGCCCTGTGTTAATCTGCGAGGCATAGCCAATAAAACATTATCGCAATAGCGCCAGGGAAACTCTGGCACATAAATTATTTCGCGATAAGGTTAGAATTTAGGATCTAATTTCCTCATATTGTTCGCATGAAATTTAGCGCAATCACGCCAAATACCAAGTGACTCAGCAACCTTAACGGCTTCATCTTCACCTTTTATAATAACATGATATCGACCACTAACGATTTCGTTTAATCTATTTTTAGCTAAGTTAACAACTTTATTTTCATTATAAGATGATGGTTCAAATGCAAGTTTGCATGACATGTAGATGATACCTTCAATACCCATTTTTTTTATGATGTATTTATTGATGTCTTCGAAAATTAATCTTATTATGTGAGAACAAAGCAACGACGTTTTTGGAGAGATGAATATATCTTCATTATATTCAAATTCACTTAATGGTTTACCTTTTGGGAAGTTTCTCTCTACTGACTCTTTTAATTCTTGGGATTTTGATATCTCTGATAGCTTATGAGATGCTTTGGATTGCCTATGAGCTATTGAATTTCTAACTGCTGAAAAATACTCATAAATCGGAAGGAATGTCTTTATGTTTTTCATGTCCCATTCGTGTGAGTCATATAACCTTTCAATTTTGTTACTACTGGTTGATTCCGATTTTTTATCTTGAGTGTTATTAAACATCGCCCAACTTGAAAACCAAGAATCAATATCGACAATACAATCATCCAAAGCAGAAAAACTGCCAAATATAGCCATTTCACTTACATACCAATACAGCATCTCTTGCGCTAATTCTTTTTTCTTTAATTGATAATCCAATTCATTATTATCATCTACCTTATCTGGTCTTTTTGATGATATTTTACTTTTTAAACTTGATTCATCGACTGGAGGGTTTGGAAGTGAAAAATTCGGCGGGAATTGCCAAGATTTATCAGTTTTCTTAATGAGCTCATTCATTTTATTTTCATTGCCTGGCGTCAATAAATATTCAATCACATGATTAAGTGATGAGGTTAAAACCTTAACCTTCGTATTTAATCCTTCATGAAATAAATGGTAATTTAAAAAAGGTTCAGTTACAGCATATTCTAAGTCTAACATTTTTCATCTACCTTTGATTGTGACTTTATATATTATCCGTTTCAAGTATATCTTGATGTATTAGCTAACACCCCACACTTTCACTGCTTGTTCAGAAATCTATTTTTGAAAATCATTAGTCTTATCTCTCTGAAGTCCAGGGGCGATATATTTGTTTAATCCACCGATTAACTCATTGAAGTTTTCATTTTATAGCTCCATTAACATAAGTTGATTAGCCATATAGTATATATCCTTTACTCTTAAATTAAATCTTCTAACCATATTAAATGGCTTCTTACTCTGTATAAAGAAAATTTTTTCATGATTGTGAATCACTACAGTAACTCTTGTTAATCGATAGGCGTTTTTACCCCTCACAGGTATTAACTCCTGCTTTTACTTTAGCGGATGCTATGTCCGCTCCTGGCACGAAGCGGACATTGGCAGCCTCAACAACATGAGAAGCATTAAGGTGTATTAACCAATGGATGGAAAGCAAGTCGGTTTATTGTGCCAGCCCAACTTTTACGAAAGGGCTACCGTGACTGCGCGATTTTTTGATTAGCTTGCCTACGTATAATTCTCTGACTTCTGGTGATGCAATTCGCCCAACAAACTCTGAACGGTTGGTTTCGGGGGGGATAATCAGTTCCCGAGTAAAGTACTGTTGAGAGCCTGCCTTTAGCCAGCACTGTATCTCGTAGACTTCCATCACCAAACCGCCGTAGGTTGCGTATGCAAATTGCAGGTTTTCATCTTTTGGTACTTTTGCCCAGACGCCACGCGTAGCTTCATATAATGCAAGTGCACTCATGCCAGACTTGTAGGTGCTGTTTAGCAAAAAAGCGAGCCCTGCATGTTCAGGTGCAATTTCCGTCTCTTGCTTAAGAAGGAGATGGTTGAGCTCATCCAGCGTGATTCGCCCCATAAGTGAGCTGCTTCCTCGTACTTTGTTGGTCAGTTCTCCAACACCTAAGAGATCAATACATGTTGCTTCAACAAGCTTGGCGGTTGCCTCATCCATGCCATGGCGTAGTATGTCGATTCCCAGATTTCCTGTTTTTAACAGATGATTAATTCGTTCTGATTTCGGAGAGCCATCATTACACTTTATATGATCAAGACAGCGTTCTGACTTGCCTTTGCCTATATAAAACGGTTTTTTTAATACATCTTCAGTGTCATAAAATGCATAGACATAGAACTTAGCCATCCCTAACGCTTTCGAGTATTTTGAAAAATCTTTCACAACCTTGCTTCCTTAGGACAAAAGTACTTAATTTCCCTATCGGCACTATAGTTCAGAACTTAAGAGCAAAACAAATAGCATATAGATTGACTGATCTGCCCCCATTGATAAATAAGGACCAAAGTTAGCAACGTCCGCGTGTGGCATTCTGCGGAGGGCTAGCAAGATCATGAAGAGCGTTATAAGCAAGGAGCGAACATAGTTTTCATCTCTACTGTTTATAGCGACGCTGACTGGATGCAGGGTGTCGCAGGAGGGATGCTTCGGGGCGTATTGGACGTCGCACCAGCTCCCCTCCGCAGTTCGGACACCGGCCATTAAGTCGTTGGGTCACGCAATCGACGCAGAATGTGCATTCAAATGAACAGATGAATGCCTCTTTTGATTCAGGTGGCAGATCTTTATCACAGCATTCGCAATTAGGACGGAGTTCAAGCATGGTGCTCTCTTATTGTTAAAGGGGCATCATTAGATATATCAAAGGCAAACTACCTGTATCGCCTTCAGTTGTTAGTGTGTATTAGGTGAGCATGGTCTACAGTCTGGAAAATTCAAGAGAGTGAATTATCAGACAGAAACGCTCACTTTCGGAAACGAACGACAAGCCTATAGCGTCCACCAGAGCTTAAACCAGCACGGAAAATCCTGCTCCCAACAATCAACTTAAAAATCAAACAGATAAAAAAATCTCTTCTATATCAACATCATCGCCACTCTTTTTGCGCCTTCCCTTTCTCGCAAAAAATCAAAATCTCCAACAAACTCAACCATCTCCCCCACCAATTACAAGGACGCCAGCCCAAAATTCTCCATCGGTGATTACCAGAGTCATCCGATGAAGTCCTGAAAGCCCGCATGGCGCAAGCCCTGCGGGCTTTTTTGTGTCTGTAGTTGCAGGAAAACAGCAAAAGACAGCTTTAGGCAGTATTTTTCGACTTTTACAGTCAACTGGTTCCAGCTCAAAAGTAAAAGTATTTCCCCTGATTACTCAAAAGACATTTGGCACCCTTAAAAAAGCCAACGCCCTGCATTTGCCGATTCAATAAGCATCCTTACTGTCAACGGCTCGGGCGCATGATGATCGGTTCTAAGATAGCGGGGCAATATCGCATTTGGCAGGAAGCGAATCCCCTCGTTTGGGAAGTAACGATTAAAGACGAAGCCAGACATATCCACATCCAGACTTTCTGAATATTCTTCAAGAAAATCAGTCATATCTTCCGGCAGTACACTTTATTTCCCTGTACTTACAGAGGTATCGTCCGACATTTCCCATAAGTGTTTTTTAATGAGTTCCCTGACGAGTGCGGCTTTGTCTGTCATTACCTTTCTCCTGGCCCAACGATAAGCTGATAACGGTGGATAACGTTATGGGTGATCATGGCAAGGTCATAGGCCGTCAGTACGGCGCCAACCCAAGGGAGCCATCTCCCGATGTATGCCCCTATACTGGTTGTGTATGCCTATTCGCCACGCAAGAGTTTTGCCCAAGTGATGGTTCTACGGCCCTGCTTAAAACGCTGTCGAATAAGCGTACGAAGGCCAAGAGAAAGCGGGCTTGTTCCCCTGGTTGCAGCGCCAGCCCCCAGCTTCCCACTGACAGGAATTACCGGCAAGCTGACTAACATGGAAGCAATTGCCATCAAATCAATCACATCACTAAACTGCTTTTTAAATTCATCCAGAATAAGCCAGTAAAGTAGCTCCTCTTTATCGATGCTCATTCCCTCAAAAAAGTATGTTCCGTTTAACTGTTCGGTCTTATCCATCGCCTTTCCCTGTTTAAGCTGACGAAATAAATCCAAATAATGGCCTTTGGTATCGTCCAGAACATACTCCACAATATTATCCTAAATTTGGATTTAGGCATTGCCGCTACAAGGAACGTAGGGAAAGAATGCAAACCAAGTCAACTCTGCACATCTTCAGGCTTCAATGGATACCATAAATTGCCAGACGGCTTTATCATTCAATGGGGAAAGTCGACTTCTGGCACGCTTGACACCATTATCGGCGGCTTCGTCGGCGGCGCTCTTGCTGCATGGGAAATGGGACGTTTGTGGAATTGATTATGCAACAGGTTAATTCAATAGCATTGGTTAAGGTTCACGAAGCTACCGACGTATCCCAGGATCAATCTGACATTGTGCTCCATGGTAAAAGCACCGGCATTATTGTACCGGGGCAAGTGCTTGAAGCAGCGGTCCAGGTTAATGAGCAGCGTTACATCCTGTTTCTGACGGATGACATTATCTTTGAAGAATCCCTGACAATTGCCCTTATTGACGTTCATGACGGGCTTAAAGAAATTGTTCGTTTGGGCAATGAGTACTCGACAGGAACTTTTGCGGATCTCCAGGTCACTGACGATAGCGTGGACTTCAGGTTTATTGGGGATTATATCTGGACACTGACAGTGTCCGATTCACCTCGCTTGCGGCTTCCTTTTGTTTCCGATCCCAAAGGGGTTAAACGGAAGTCAGGTCTGAAAAAGTACATAACGATATCTGCCGCACCGGCGTCGAAAAACGTAAGCTGAAGTCACTATTTATCAGAATGAAAAGGCTTTCCGCTGAGCTGGATAAATGCTCCTGAGAAGTATTCAGACTCCGCGTCTGATGAAGTCCTGAAAGCCCGCACGGTGCAAGCCCTTCGGGCTTTTTATTACCTCAACATGTCACGCCATTAAACATTATTTCTCTCATGCTCAATAAGCCATTCTTTGCGTGAAATCCCCCCTCCATAACCTGTCATCGCACCATCTTTTCCAATTATCCTGTGACAGGGGATCACAATGGCAATCCGGTTGGCACCGTTAGCTGCAGCGACGGCGCGCACAGCATTTGGCTTATTAAGCCGTAGTGAAATGGCCTGATAGTGTGAGGTCTGTCCATAGGGAACAGCACGCAACGCATGCCAGACGGATTGTTGAAAATCACTGCCCGGAGCATCTAAAGCGAGATCAAACTGTCGGCGCGTTCCGGCAAAATACTCGCCGATCTCTTTTACTGTCTGCCGGGTATGGCTGTTTTCTCCGGTGACTATTCTGGCGTTAAATAAACGCTGTATATCGCGGAATTCTGTTTCCAACATCCGGCGATCGGTAAACTCCAGCAGTCAGACTCCCCGCTCTGTCGCGCAGACAAACATAGGCCCAAGCGTGGTGGTAAAACGGTGAATAATAATCACCAGGGTTGTCTGAGTCGGCGCTGCGCCAGTAAGCCGCTTGTAGGTGTAACCAAACCCGCTCAGTGATTCATAGCCATTGTCCAGCGCAACGTCAGTCGCCCTCGTCCGCTTTTCAGCTCCTGCAAGGCAACGTTCACCCGCTGCATTCGCTGGAAAGCCTGAAAAGTGATGCCGTGATGTTGCAGGAACCAGCGTCTTACCCGCTCCGGGCTGATGCCATGCTGACGAAGCTCCGCGTCTGCTACACGGGATTTAATATCGCGCCTGACAAGCGCAAGCGCCTGCTCAACGAATAATGGCGCGCTGTGCGCATTTTCAGCGGGCCTGCAGACCTTACAGGGACGAAAGCCAGCCGCCAGGGCAGATTTGGCATCTTTATAAAATTCGACATTTTCGCGTTTGGGCTTTCGCGCCCGGCATACCGAAATGCAGAATACGCCAGTGGTTTTGACGCCAACAAAAAACACGCCAGTATATTCTGAAGAACGTTCAAGTAATGCCTGATACCAGATATCGCATAAATTCTTATCGGTTATTTTCATCACTAAAAAGTCCTTCAAACGTCTGACGCGCTCGGATCGCATGCATGACATCAGTCAACGTTGACTGCATCGCTGAATGAACAAAATTGCCCATTGAAATGCGGCTTGCCCCGGCCCGTTTCAGCCTGTCGAATGACGGTAGATCGGGCATACACATGACATTCAGGGGCAATCCCGTTGCCTCTGCTATGAGTCTGATGTCTTTCTCTGACGTCAGGCAGGGAACAAAAAGGCCGTCGGCACCTGCAGCTTTATAGCGTTGACCCCGTAATATCGTCTCCTGCAACGCGTCTTCATGCCCGAGCAGGTACGTGTCAGTCCGGATATTCAGAAACAGACGATAATCTTCCCTTCTCAGCATATTGCACACTGCTCTCAGGTTACGGGAAAAATCAGAGGCATCGTCAAGCTGACGAACCCCGTTTATGACTCGGCTGTCTTCGAGGTTAACGCCTGCAACGCCTGCCTGAGCAAGGCGCCTCAGATTGGCTGCTATCTCTTCGGCTGAATCTCCATACCCTGCTTCCATGACAACGCTCAATGGCAGGTTGCTGACAGCCCGGATCCGGGTGACCATATAAAATAACTCATCAAACGGCATTTCCTGGCCGTCGTCATATCCCAGTGTGGACGCTATAGCTGCACTGGACGTTCCCAGTACCTGATAGCCTGCTTTTTGCGCTGCGACAGCACTGGCGGCATCCCAGACGTTGGCGATAAGAAGAGGCTCATGCTGATAGTGGCGTTCTGCAAAGTTCATATTCATATCCTCTCGATAGATTGAAAATGAATCTAAGCACTCAGTAAGAACCTCACAACCGAAATTCAGACGACCATTTTTTAGCAAACGTCGTCTGAACATGGGGGGCGGAACAGACCAAAATCTTTCAGGCTCGGGTTCCGGCTTTCAGCATGGCAAGGACCGCCCAACGGGCCGCATCGTCCGCGATATTTTCCGGCAGCGCATCAGCACGCAGCGTGATATAAGCATCAACAGCCTTTCTGAGGGCCATGCTGACGGAATCACGATCGTGCGTTGCCAGCGTGGAAGCCAACAGGTCATCAGGATCAATGCTGAGGAATTCGATGCGGCGAACCCCACGTTGCGGTAGATTTGCTCGACGGTACAGCATAGGTCCCAGCACTTGCTCCCGGAAGAATGCCAGCATGCCTATCGCTTCAAAGAGTTCTCCTCTTCCCAGTTTCACCACCGCGTAATGAAGCCAGATCCAGGCTCGGGACTCAAACCACTCCGGCGTCATATCAGGCCAGTGAGCGCTAAATTTTGCCAGTTGGCGCTCCAGAGCGGTGTTATCACGGGTAAATAACACCACGGGCTCCTCAACGCGCTGAGTGAGCATTTCCAGGGTGACAAATTTCAGATCGACATGAAGGAGTTCGGGACCATACAGGCAGATAAGCAGACGAGGCTCTCCCACATGTTCACCGGTGAAAGCATGGAGCAGGTGACCCAGTGTTCCGGCGAACACAATACGCTGAGCCATGATTTCGTCATAGTAGAGAGGCTCTACCACAACGACAAAATCAAGATCGGAATATTTATCAAACCCGCCATGAACAAGCGAGCCGCCGGCGAGAAGGGAGTGAATCCGCGAATCAGCCTGAAATTTAAGCTTAAGTTGCTCTGCAAAACTTCTGTGTAAATCGGGTAACGTACTAAGCATACTTTTTCCTGTTCACAAAAAAGACAAAGCATTTCAGGATATCGCGCAGTGAACAGGCAGGCCAGATATTTTTTGCAGGAACAATAATGTCCTAAGAGGGTTCTCCCGATGCGTTATATTGCCCTGTAAATTCGGAGAAATTTCTGACCATCGTCGATTACTCGGATATCTGACTAACATAGTCGTACCAGTAAAGGCATCAAAGCAGTCCTTATGAGATTATATGGACTCTATGAGTCGGCCAAAACTCACCATGAAAATCATTGGATATGGCATAAACGCAAAAATTGTTTTTGACTTGCTGTCTATTGATAATAATCCTGCTTAAAACGCCAGGCTTTATACGTTAATTTGAGGGGGGTCATCCAACAGAAGATACCAAAGATAAACACTACAGCAATGCCTGATGAAATGATATTTTCTCGCGAAGCGAAGCAAACCGCCAGTATGAACAGAACCGTAAGTACGACTGAAAATATAACAGTCCCTTTAAACCGATTTGAAAGCGCAGGAAGCAAAATATCCAGCGTCGAACGCTGAGTATCCACGTAGCGTTTAAGCTTTTGCAGCTCTTCTTTTGTGAAACCAGATCTAAGCAACGCTTCTTCCGTTATCGCCATGCTATTCCCCTCCTTCTAATCAAAGCTACTATATCTTGATCTTTAAAACATAACGACCTACCGGCTGGTTGTTTATGTTGTACTCCCCTGGCTTTGACAAACATCAACACCCTCTCCCCCCGCCTGTGCAAAATTACCCACATCACCCAGCGCTACGGATTAGCCGCCCCAACCCGGAAGGAACCCCAACATGTACAAACCCATAACCGTCATAATCTTCATTCTCCTGGCCCTCGCCGCCCTTGTTGAAATAGGCTTTTTATCCTTTGGATAATCCTCAGGCCCCCCCCTCATCAGGGCACATTGATCTCATTACAGTTTTTTCCTAAAGCCATCCCGCTTCGCCTGTGCCATGCTGAATCACGCTCATAACCGATAACGTTAAATGAGGATATTATGAAAAAAACAATTATCGCATTATCTGCCGTTCTGCTGGCTTCCCCAGTATTTGCTGCGACCACACATGCAACTGACGATACCGTCGCGGCGGCGAACGCAAACGCCAACGAGGCAAAGCAAAAACTGCACGAAGAGCAGAATAAAGGTGAAGAACTGAAGCTGAAACAGAAGCACGCTGCGGAAGGTAAAAGCGAAAGCTTTGGCAGCAAGGTCAGCGAAGATTCCCAGAAAGCCTGGCATAAAACCAAAGAAGGCACCGAGAAAGGGTGGGATGCCACCAAAGAAGGCGCTGAGAAAGGCTGGAACAAAACCAAAGAAGGTGCCAGCGAGCTGGAAAAGAAAGTCACTGAGTAATCCCTTCGAAAGGCCGCATACGCGGCCTTTTTTATTCCCTCCCACCCTGCTTCCTGAAGGCTAAACTTGTTTCAGGAGGGCACCGTCATGAGCCACAAAGAAACCGCACCAGAAACCCAGGGCGTTACCGTTGAACTGCTTTCCATCGTCGATCTGGGCCCGGAGATCGCAGGCATGGACGGTCGACAGCTTCGCATGCGCAGGGTGACGCTCGCCCCCGGCGCGGTCTTTGGTCCGGTGCACGATCATATCGATCGCCCCGGAACCGTTTTTATCCTTGAGGGGACCATCACCGATCATCGTAACGGTATCGCCACCGATTACGGTCCCGGCGTCGGGTGGCCGGAAGACCATAATACGGTCCACTGGCTGGAAAATCGGGGCCCGATCGCCGCCGTCGAAATCTCGGTGGATATCGTTAAAACACCCTGACGCACAAAAGTCGAATAGATCCCGGGGGTGACGCGTTTACTCCCTGCCCCCTTAAAAGAGATCCTGAGATGCTGCGACGCCTGGTGATAGTGCTGATTTTGTTTTGTCCGTGGGCGTTAGCTGCCCCAAAAAGCTACATTATCGACACCGATAACACCGCCATTCGGCTATCGTGGCATGCCTTCGGCGGCATCCTCTCCTGGGCGACGTTCAGCGGCGTGACGGGCGCCGTGACGCTCAACCCGGAAAACGACGTCGACGACCATATTCACGTCACCATTCCCGTAGCAACTCTGGTGGCCTCAAACAAGCTGCTTACCTGGCAGCTGAAAAGCGATATGTTTTTTGATTCTGAGCACTACCCGACTATCGAGTTCATCAGCTCTCGCGTGGTCGCCCTGGGTGACGGGCGGTTCAGGGTGTTCGGCACGCTGACCGTGCGTAACATTGCCCGCCCGGTGCTCCTGGAGGCCGTAGTGAAAGACCCGCATGCGCAAGTCCTCACCCTGGATGCCACTACGGCGATCTCGCGCGCGTCCTACGGGATGGATAAGTTTGCGCTGGTCGTGGACGATCGTATTGCCATCGCCATTGCGATTAAGACAAACGACGTGCCGTCATCCTGAAATGAGCCGCTGTAGCTGCTCCGCGTTTCCCCGCAGGTGAGACGGCGGATTGCGACCAATCAGGACAAACTGGTAGCCCGCTTCCTGCCACCACGCCAGGTTCATGCTGTGCCGCTGCTCCTGGCGCAGAGAGGCCCTGGTCTTCTCGTCAACAGGAGAAATACAGAGCGCCATCGGGCCGAAGTCGGCGTTGATCCAGGCAATCTGCGCGATAGAGGTGGTTTCATAGCGCAGCATTCGCACCATCTTCAACTCTGCCCCCTGCAGGACTAGCTGCGACATGTGCAGCTTTATGCCGATATCCTGTGCGGCCCGTTCCAGCCCGCGCTGCAGGATCGGCGTTGCGCTGTCCATATCCAGCAGCGTCTCGACGCTATACAGGGACATATATTGCGCTTCGAGGTCGCGAATATGGGCATTCTCATCCGCTGGCGCGGAAGCGGGCCGCAGCAGGTAGCCCAGCCCGGAGCCGACCATCAAAAAGCTGACCGATGCGGCAATTAGCGACCGCCTGCTAACGCCAGGCGCCGTGGAGGACTGTGGTTCGGGAATAGCAGCCAGACGCGCCTGCATTGTCTCCAGAGGCGCGTCATCCAGCAGGGAGGCAAACGCCCCGGCGTAATCCTGGCTGCTTTTCATCAGTTCGTTGGTTCGCCCGGCGAGGCGTTCATCACGTTTCAACTGTTCTTCAAAATGCTGTGCGTCGGCGCGGCACATCTCGCCATCTATCCATGCCACGATAGCGTCGTCGTTATAGGGCGGTGCAAAACGGTGCGCGTTCAATAGCGTTTCTCCTTTACCGGAGGCAGTGCGTCAGCGGACCTGGCAAGCCGAGCCCGTGCCGTTGCCAGCCGGCTCATCACGGTACCGATCGGCACCGCCAGCGTGTCCGCCGCCTCCTGGTAGGTAAAGCCTTCGACATAAACCAAAAATACCGCGTTGCGCTGGGCTTCAGGCAGCGTGTTGACCCGCTGCATCACCTTAAGGTAATGCAGACGCGTCTCATCCTGTTCGCGGGTGTCCGGTGCCAGGAGCTCGTCGCTGGCCACAAATCCCTGCCCCTGACGCACGTGTCGAGCCCGAAGCTCAGAGATCCAGATGGAGTGCAGTATCGCGAACAGCCACCTGTCGATGCGTGTGCCCGGCGTATACTGGCTGCTCCTTTCAAGCGCACGCACGCAGGTGGACTGAACCAGCTCTTCGGCGATATCCCTGTTTCGCGACAGCACCAGCCCATAGCGCCAGAGACGCGACAGATGTGCGGCTAACTGTTGACGAACCTCACTGGTAGCGATGGGCTTTCCCTCCACGAGAAAATCAGGATTCCGGATGTCCGTTAATGGCGGCCTGCAGGTCACGGTACTCCTCGCAGGACTGGCCACAAATACCGGCAATGACCTTCAGCTGTTCTTTCGCGAGGTCAGGACGTCCTTTTACCATCCACGCTTCACCGAGATATTCCCGGGCTTTGGCATAATCCGGGGCGATAGCCAGCGCACGCTGGTAGTAACCAATGCCTTCGTCCGTACGGCCAAGTTTGCGCGTGGCGAACCCGCGATAGTTCCACGCTTCAGCCGTATTGCCATTTTTCAGCGAATCAAGCAGATTCAGCGCCGCCTGGTACTCTCCTTTCTTCGCGAGATGGTACGCATAGTTGGTTTTGTCCTGGTCGCTGAGGCTGCTGCTCTTGTCCGGCACGCATTTCTGAGTAGCGCTGTCATACACCTGTCCGGCAGGACAGTCGGGCGTTTTGCTCTCGGTACTATTATTGCCCATCGCCAGCGCCAGTGGGGACAGCAGGGAAAAAATCAGCACCGGGATCAAACGAAACGAGGTCGTGTTCATATAAAGCTCCAGGGTGAGTGGGGTGTGACGTCAGTAAACGTCCGACTGATGAGTTTTATTCATTCTCCGCGTCATTTTTTTGCTGTCGCGAAATCATGCTGACGTTGTAGCCCAATGAAAATAAATCAGGTTATCTCATCCCCTCCTTAACGTTATTATTTCGCGTGATAGCAGAGTTTTCACCTCACATAAGAATATATTTTATAGTGCAAGTGACATAATATATTTTATATCAAAAACGTTACCTTAACTTAAATTAACATTAAGCAAACCTAAAGAATATCGTTTTACATTATATTCAAAACATTCCCTACCAATTATCGCAGTGCGTAAACCACGCTAAGAAAAAACATTACATACTAAAATTAAAGCCATATAAAACAACTGATTGCATCATCCTAATTATTGACGACATCACTATACCAATGCCTTCCACCTTGTTTTCGCACTTATTTGCGAAAGCTTAATTTGCACAACCCATGTTTTCTGTCTATATCAATTTTATATCCTCAAAAATAATTCCTCTATTAATTACAGGGTTTTACAAAACATAAAACACGAATAAAACGGTTCTCTTGCATAAAAAATTAGATTCGCTCTGATGTTGCCACTCTGAATCCTGGCGGGCATCGTGCGCGCTAAAAAAACGGTCAGTGCTGCGTTATAACAGCGACTGCGCCGGGGGCGCCCTTTACCTTCTGCAGAGATGGCTCGTCTTGCTCGCCGTTTATGACACATCTGCTGGAGTAATAACTAAATGAGCCAAATCTCTGTTATCTCGAAACTTACTGGCGTAGAAACGAAAATGGAAGGCACACAGGTCACGCTGAGCCATTCCTCCATCGTTGAGCTTCATGTCGAGCGAGCGAGCGTCTCCCACTTCGCGCGAAGTGGTAACGATCTGCTGGTTACGCTGCACTCCGGCGAGGTGATCACTGTAAAAAATTTCTACGTCACGGACGCGCAGGGCGTGAGCCAGCTGGTACTGCAGGACAGCAACGGCGCGTTATGGTGGATTGAAGATCCGGCTGGCGCCGCCACGTACGAATCTATCGCGTCTACGAACGTACTGCTTGCGGCGTCAGGAAGTGATGCCGGTGGTGCCGCCTTCTGGCCATGGGCCCTCGGCGGCATTGTCGCTGCAGGCGGTATCGCGGCTGCGGCAAGTACCGGCGGCGGTGGTGGAGATGGCGGTAATAACAATAGTACCAACCCCAACATCCCCGTCGATCCTGCCGATCCGGACACAACGCCGCCGAATGCACCTTCCGGTATTAAGTTCTCTTCAGATGGCAAGACCGTTACCGGTACCGCCGAACCGGGCAGCACTATCACGCTGAAAGACGCGAACGGCAATGTCGTTGGCACCGGAAAAACGGGCAGCGACGGCAATTTTACCGTCTCCCTCGGAACACCGCTGACCAACGGCGAGCAGGTGACTGCCACCGCGACGGATAACGCCGGGAATACCAGCCCGGGTACAACGCTCAACGCGCCGGACATAACCGCGCCCGATGCGCCAACGATTGGCAGTGTAATCGACGATATTGCCCCGCAGACGGGGACGGTGTCCAACGGCGGCAGCACCAACGATCAGCGCCCACAGCTTACCGGCACCGGCGAGGCGGGCTCGACCGTGACGATTTATGACGGCGGAGTCGCTATTGGTACGGCAATCGTCGCCAGCAACGGCACCTGGACCTTTACCCCGTCAGTTGACCTGAGTGAAAGCACTCACCAGATTACCGTGAAGGCAACCGACGCCGCCGGCAACACCGGGCCAGCCTCACCGGTGTTTACTCTTACGGTGGATCTTACTCCGCCGGACGCCCCGACCGCGATTGTGCTGACCGACGATACAGGTCTTATCAGGGGGACCATTACGTCGGGCGCGCCTACGGATGCTTCACTGCCGCTCCTGGCGGGAACGGGCGAGCCAGGTGGAACCATCACCATTTATGATAACGGCGTGGCGATTGGCACAACGACGGTGCAGCCCAACGGTACCTGGAGCGTTACGCCAAACGCTCCGCTGCCGGACGGGACACACTCCATAACCGTCACTGAAACCGATGCGGCCGGAAACCAGAGTACGGCATCAGCACCTGTCACCTTTACTGTGGATACTACCCCGCCGTCAGCCCCTGGAAACCTCGTCGTTTCGAATGATGGCGGCACCATCAGCGGCATTGCAGAGCCGGGCAGCACCGTGACTATCCGTGAAGGCGGCGCACTCGTTGGCAATCCAGTTGTTGCCGATAGCCAGGGTAACTTCAGCCTGACGCTGACCCCGCCGAAGCTCAACGGCGAAATCCTGACCGCTGACGCCACCGACACGGCAGGCAACACCAGTCCAACCACCTCCGCGGCGGCACCGGATATTACCCCGCCGCAGACACCGGTTATCATATCTGTGATTGATGACGTGCAGGCCACCACAGGCCCCGTGGGCCCTAACGGGATTACAAACGACCGGGCGCCAACCGTTAACGGAACGGGTGAAGCTGGCTCGACCATCACGATCTCCAACAGTAGCGATGTCCTCGGTACGGTGGTTGTTCCCTCCTCTGGCCAGTGGAGCTTTACGCCGCCCACACCGCTGACCGATGGCACGTACGTGCTGACGGCAACGGCGACGGATGCCGCCGGTAACCTGAGCGGAATATCAACCGCATGGACAATTAACGTCGACGGGACGGCACCTGACGTCCCGGTGATTTCACAAGTCGTGGACGATGTGCCCGGTGGAATTGTTGGCTTACTCGGCCCAAATGCCACGACCAACGACGCCACCCCGACGCTCAGCGGTACCGCCGAAGCAAACGCGACGATCAGCCTGCGCGTGGACGGTGTTGAAATTGGCACAACCGTTGCCGATGGTCTCGGCGCATGGACCTTTACGCCGTCCTCGCCAATCGGTGAGGGTCCGCACGCCCTGACCGCCGTCTCGACCGACGCGGCAGGTAACACCAGCGGCGTCTCCAACACCTGGACGCTGACAATTGACAGCGTCGCGCCTGCTGCCCCGGTTATTACCCAGGTGCTGGATGATGTGCCGGAGCGCCTCGGCGCGCTCAACCCCAACGACAGCACCAACGACACCACGCCGACGCTCAACGGCACGGCTGAACCAGGCTCGACGGTCACCATCCGCCTGGATGGCACCGTTCTTGGCACGGCCCCGGTCGACAACAACGGCGTGTGGACCTATACCCCCACCGTGCCGCTTGGGGAGGGGCCTCATACCTTTACCGTTGTCGCCACCGATGCGGCGGGCAACACCAGCCAGCCGTCAAGCGGCTTCACCCTGACCGTCGATACCACACCGCCAACGGCTGCCACCATTGCCACCGTGACCGATGACGTCGGCGGCGTTCAGGGCCCGCTCACCAGCGGCGATACCACCGACGACACCCAGCCGCTGCTGCAGGGCTCCGCTCCGGCGGATGCGGTGATCACCGTCTATGACGGCACAACCCTGCTCGGCACCGCTTCCCTCGACGGCAGCGGCGGCTGGAGCTTTACGCCGGTCACCCCGCTCACCGACGGCCCGCATTCCCTGACGGTTCACGCCACGGATGCCGCCGGCAATACCACTATCTCCAGCCCGTTTGTATTGACGGTGGATACCGTCGCACCTGCCACGCCGGATATCCCGGCAATTACCGTCAATCCTGACGGCGGCACAACGCAAACGCCGCTGAACCCGGGAGAAATCACCCGCGACACCACGCCGACCCTGAGCGGTACCGGCACGGCGGGCGATACCGTGACGATCTACGGCAACGGCGTCAAAATCGGCGACGCTGTCGTGGACAGTGCTGGCAACTGGTCCTGGACGCCGCCATCCCCCCTGGCCGGCGGCACCTATGACATCACCCTGACCGTCACCAACGTGGACGGCACGGGCAACGAAAGCGCCCCGTCGCAGCCGGTCACCATCACCATTGACACCGACCCGCCGGCTCCCCCTGCGGCACCGATCGTCACCGACAGCGTCACCCAGATCACCGGCCCCGTTCCCGATGGCGGCACCACCAACGATCCGCGCCCGGTGCTGAGCGGCACCGGTACGCCGAACGACGTTATCAACATCACTGACACGGTCAACGGCGGCA
>NZ_QPFW01000211.1:0-33877 GCF_008122455.1 Enterobacter sp. C6 | reverse complement strand
GTGGCTGATCGCAAAAGCGCTGGCTCCGCGCTATGCCATCGTCGTTACGCTGCTGGTCGGCGGTATTGTGGCCTGGGCGGGAGGTGACGTTGTCACCGATAGGCTCACGCTTTCTCTGGTGATGCCTGAGTTTATTGCGCCCGCCTTCACCTTCACAAGCCTGGTGAGTATTGGCGTGCCCTTCTTCCTGGTGACCATGGCCTCGCAAAATGCGCCGGGGTTCGCCACGATGAAGGCTTCCGGTTACCCGCTGGCGGTCTCACCGCTCATCATCGTCACGGGTGGACTGGCGCTGCTGTTTTCTCCGTTTGGCGTCTTTTCTATCTGCATTGCGGCCATTACTGCCGCTATTTGTCAAAGCCCGGATGCGCACCCGGATGCCGATAAACGCTGGCTGGCGGCCATCGCTGCCGGAGGGTTTTATCTGCTGGCGGGGATTTTCGGCGGCTCCATTACCGGGCTGATGGCCGCGCTGCCTCTTAGCTGGATCCAGACGCTCGCCGGTCTGGCGCTGCTGGGCACCATCAGCGGGAGTTTATATCAGGCATTAAGCCACGAAGCGGAGCGCGATGCGGCCATCGTTACATTCCTGATGACCGCGAGCGGCGTCACGATCCTGGGCATCGGTTCGGCATTCTGGGGGCTGGTGCTGGGCGGAGTATGCTACGCCCTGTTTTCACGCGCTCGCCGCGCGTAGCTGCGAAGGCGTCATGCCCGTCGCGCTGCGAAAGCGGTTGCTGAAGTGGCTGGCGGAGTTAAACCCGCAGGCAAGTGCGATCTCCGTCAGCGGCGTCGAGGTGTGCTGGACGAGGGCTTTCGCTTTATCCATTCGCCTCTGCATCACATACTGATGCGGCGCCAACCCCGTCGACTGGCGGAACATGCGTGCAAAATGGTATTCGCTGAGGGCAGCCTGCGCCGCCAGTTCGGCCAGCGTCAGGGGCTGCCCGAGATTCTCTTCGATAAAGGCGAGGACGTTGCGCAGCACAAACGGCGACAACCCTCCCGTGACAACCGGCAGCTTCCACTGCACGTTTGAGTAGTTTTGCAGCAGATGGGTCAGCAGCAGCGTGGAGGCCGTGCTCAGAGTGAGCTGGTTGGCGTGCTGCTGCCAGTCGCAGCCCAGTAAAAACTGGCGATACAGCGTGGTAATCTTCGGATCGCTACCAAAAATGCGCTCGTCCAGGGTCAGGGAAAGCGGGCGCTTGTCCCAGATCTTTTCCCCCACGTCGCGCAGGTGTTCATCGGTGCAGTAAAGATGCACAAACGACAGGTCATCACGGATATCCCACGTCGATTCGCTCTCTTTGGGCATCAGGCAGAAACGGTCCGGCCCCCCGCCGTTCTTCCAGCCGCCCGGCGTTTTTTGATAGCTTTCGTAGCCGTCCGCCACGTACAGGCTGAGGGTATGATGGTTGCTTTTTACCGTTATCGTATCGTGCTTGTTGTACCACGCTGCCAGCTGAATACCCGAATTCAGCGAGACGGTTTCCCGCAGGACCGCATTCTGTTGGCAAAGCGTTTCAAAGGTATCGTAAGCGTGAGACATAACCGTTAGCGCGTGATTGACCGGAATCTCAGTCTAAGAAGAGTTGTCTCCCGTTGCCAGTCCCCGCGGAAGAAAAAAGCGCAAGATTTTGCAAGTCACCCGCAAGCCGGTGAAAGCCCGTTACGCAACTCAGCGCCATACTGCGTGCTTTCGGGGTTTGAGAAGAGAAAAATATGAACGCATTACTCTATGGACTGGTGGTGGTCATCTGGGGAACCACCTGGATTGCCATTTTTCTGCAGCAGGGTCCCGTGGCGGCGCCCGTCTCTATTTTCTGGCGTTTCGCCGTCGCCAGCCTCACGATGATGATGGTGTTAATCGCCCTGCGACGCCTGCGCACGCTGGCGCTGCGGGATCACCTATATTGCATACTCCAGGGATGCTGCGTTTTCTGCTTTAACTTCTGGTGTTTTTACACCGCAGCCTCGCATATCAACACCGGGCTGGAATCGGTGATCTTCTCTATGGCCGTGCTCTATAACGCCATTAACAGCTTTATTTTCTTCGGGCAGCGCCCGCCCGCGCGTTTCTGGACGGCGGCGGCACTGGGGCTGGTTGGGATCATCACCCTCTTCTGGGACGATCTTCTGGCCAGCGGCTGGAGCGCGTCGCTCCTGACCGGGATTGGGCTTTCCGCGCTCGGCACCTACGGCTTCTCGCTGGGCAATATGATCAGCATGCGTCATCAGCGCAGAGGCCTTGAAACCATGACCACCAACGCCTGGGCGATGCTCTACGGTACGCTGGTGATGGGCTGCATTGCCCTGTTCAGAGGCGATAGCTTTGTGCCGGAATGGACGGTGAGCTATCTCGGCGCGCTGGTTTATTTGGCTCTGTTTGGCTCGGTGATTGCTTTTGGTGCCTACTTCACGCTGGTGGGACGCATTGGACCGGGCAAAGCGGCCTATAGCACGCTGCTCTTCCCGCTGGTGGCGCTCTCCATCTCCACGGTGTATGAAGGCTACGTCTGGCATATCAACGGTATCGTGGGGTTAGTGCTGATTCTGGGAGGAAATATGGTGATGTTTACCAAACCGGAAACCTGGTTCAGACGCTTACGGATGGCGTAAATAAAACGGCCTGCATTACGCAGGCCGTTTTATTTTATTTTGCAGTCTTTTTCACATCAAACATGGTGGCATCCGTCGCCATGTCATCAACAACCTGCTTCAGCGTTGCAAAGGTCATTGGTGTGCTTTCGTTATTCAGCTCTTTACCTTCGCCTTTACGAACCACATTAATGACCGGCTTGCCGGTTTTCGCATCAATTAACTCACCTTCAAAGTACAGGTGGGTATCCATTGTACGGTGACCCGTCGCCATTTGCGTACCCGCTACAACCAGCGCAACAGGCACCACTTCATAGAATTGCAGACCTTCTTTCTTCGAGCTTACCCCGGTAATCGCACCGCGGAAAATCAGGCTGCGCGGCCCTGGCGTCGTGACGATAGGTTTACGCTGGCCAATCGCGGTTTTCATTTTGTTATTGGTATAACTCAGCAACTCATCCAGCGTTTTTTGACCAATCTGCGTAGTTGGTTTTGGAACGGGATAATACGTAATCGGATTCCAGACGATACTGTCATAATTGGCTTCGTTATATGACGGGTCAACCCAACGCAATGTTGGTTTGCCCGTTGCTGACGTGGTTTCCTTCAAGCCAGAATAGTTTTTTAAATAGCCTGAGTATTGTTCCGGGGCGGCGACTTTTGAAGAACAGCCCGCTAACGCCAACAGACCAGTAAGCACTGCAACTTTAAAAAAAGTTTGAGTACGCATGATAGTTTTCCATGTTATCTGCAAGTATGCATTTGAAGTTATAGCAAAAGACTGGCGGGTTTGTTGTGACAAAAAATGATGCGGTGAGCACAAATTGCAAAAAGACTGCCCGGAGGCGCACCGGGCAGTGAAAAATTACTGATTTATATCCAGTTGCCAGAACAGATGTTTGCCAAACGGGTCGATTTCATAGCCCGTCACCTCCTTGCGCACCGGTTCGAAAATGGTTGAATGCGCAATCATCACCGCGGGCATCTGGTCATGCATCATCTGCTGAGCCTCTTTATACAGCGCCACGCGTTTATCGCGATCGGTCGTTGATTTTGCTTCCGCAATAATTTTATCAAAGGGCTTATAGCACCATTTCGCCGAATTTGAGCCGCCGTTTGCCGAGGTACAGGTAAACAGCGGACCAAAGAAGTTATCGGGATCGCCCGTTGCGGTCGTCCAGCCCATCAGCGCGGCCTGATGTTCGCCGCCCTTCACGCGCTTAAGGTATTCACCCCATTCGTAGGTGACGATTTTGGTCTGTACGCCGATTTTCACCCAGTCGGCCTGAATCATCTCCGCCATGCGTTTCGCATTCGGATTGTAAGGACGCTGTACCGGCATCGCCCACAGGTCGACGCTCACACCACTGGCAAAACCGGCCTCTTTCAGCAGCGCTTTCGCCTTTTCGGGATCGTAATCATAATCCTTAAGCTCGCTGTCGGCGCTCCAGACGCCCGGCGGCAGCAGATTCTTCGCCACGGTTCCGGTACCGTGGAACACCGCATCAATAATCGCCGGTTTGTTGATGGCCATCGCCAGCGCCTGACGGACCTTCACGTTATCCAGCGGCGGCTTCTGCGTGTTGAACGCCAGGAAGCCGGTATTCAGCCCCGCCTTACTCATCAGATTAATGTCTTTGTTGGCCTTCATGCGCGGCAGATCGGCCGGATTAGGGAACGGCATCACCTGACATTCGTTCTTCTCAATTTTGGCAAAACGCACGGAGGCATCCGGGGTGATGCTGAACACCAGCCTGTCCAGCTTCGATTTCCCCTGCCAGTAGTCGGCAAACGCCGTGTACAGGATCCGGGAATCCTTCTGATACTGCGCCAGCTTAAACGGCCCGGTGCCGATGGGCTCCATATCCACCTTCTCCGGCGTGCCCGCTTTCAGCATCGCGTCGGCATACTCCGCTGAAAGGATTGAGGCAAAATACCAGGCCAGATCGGCGACAAACGGCGCTTCCGGGTGCGCCAGGGTAAAGCGCACGGTGTGGTCATCAACTTTATCAATGCTGGTTATCAGGCTGCCAAACTCCAGGCTTTCGAAGTTGGAGTAGCTGCCGTTAGAGACGTTATGGTAGGGATGGTTCACGTCTTTCTGCCGCATAAACGAGAAAATCACGTCGTCGGCGTTAAAGTCGCGGGTCGGCGTGAAGGATTTATTGCTCTGGAACTTCACGCCTTTACGCAGATGGAAGGTATAAACCTTGCCGTCGTCGCTCACCTCCCAGCGCTCCGCCAGGCTCGGCACTAGCTCCGTGGTACCGGGTTTGAAATCAACCAGACGGTTATAGACCGGCACGGCGCTGGCGTCCACGCTGGTTCCCGAGGTGTATAATTGAGGATTAAAGTTTTCCGGCGATCCTTCGGAGCAATACACCAGCGTTTTCGCGGCAACGGCGGAACTGACCGTGAGTGCAGCGAGTGCCAGCGCTATAGTTGTGAGTTTGCTTTTCATCATTTATTCCTGTCTTTTTAATTCGACGGCTAATTAATTCTTTTGCCATTTCATAAATAACATTAAAGTGAAGTGGCAAACACCTGAAAAATAAATAAGGAATAAATCACTATGGGCTCGCCGCTTTCCAGACAATTAACGCACCGTTTTTTCCGCTATCTCGCGATCACCAGCCAGAGCGATCCCAAAGTCAAAACCCTGCCCTCAACGCCGGGCCAGCACGACATGGCGCGGGAGCTTGCGCAGGAGCTGGCACAGCTGGGGTTAGACGATATTGTGATTGATGAATTCGCCACGGTGACGGCGGTTAAAAAAGGCAACGTGCCCGGTGCGCCGCGCATCGGCTTTATTACCCATATTGATACCGTCGACGTGGGACTGTCACCGGATATTCATCCACAAATATTAACCTTTACCGGTGAAGATCTCTGTCTGAATAAAGAGAAAGACATCTGGCTGCGGGTTAAAGAGCATCCGGAAATTCTGGCTTATCCAAATGAGGAGATTATTTTCAGCGACGGTACCAGCGTATTGGGCGCCGATAATAAATCGGCGGTCACGGTGGTCATGACGGTGCTGGAAAACCTGTCGGCAGAACATCGGCATGGGGATATCGTCGTGGCGTTTGTGCCTGACGAAGAGATCGGCCTGAACGGCGCCAAAGCGCTGGATCTTACGCGCTTTGACGTCGATTTTGCCTGGACCATCGACTGCTGCGAGCTGGGGGAAATTGTCTACGAGAATTTTAACGCGGCGGCCGCGGAGATCCGTTTTACCGGCGTTACGGCGCACCCGATGTCCGCCAAAGGCGTGCTGGTGAATCCCCTGCTGATGGCGACTGACTACATCAACCATTTTGACCGCCAGCAAACGCCGGAGTGCACCGAGGGGCGTGAAGGCTATATCTGGTTTAACGGTATTCAGGCCGGTCAGAACGAGGCCGTACTTAAGGCCAATATCCGCGACTTTGACAAGGACAGCTTTGCCGCCCGAAAGCAGCAGATTGCCGACGTGGCCGCGCTGATTGCCGCCCAACATCCAACAGCCAGAGTGGACTATCGCATTGAAGATACCTACAGCAATATCAGCAATGCGATTGGCGAAGACCGGCGCGCCATCGATCTGATGTTCGAGGCAATGGAATCGCTCGGCATCACGCCGAAACCGACGCCGATGCGCGGCGGCACCGACGGCGCGGCGCTCTCGGCTAAAGGGCTACTCACCCCGAACTTCTTCACCGGGGCGCATAACTTCCACTCGAAGTTTGAATTCCTGCCGCTGTCGTCGTTCGAGGCGTCTTACAAGACTGCTCTCCAGCTCTGCCTGCTGGCCGCCCGTTAAGCGGGCTTGCGCGCCAGCATTGTGGCAAAGCGCAGCTTGATGCGGTTGCCGTGCTCATCGGTACGGTGCAGTTCGCCAACGTCTTCGTTGTATTTGAGCAACTCCCAGCCTTCGTAGTAGTTGCTCAGCTCTCCGCTTTTAAACGCAAACGGGAAGCCGACGGTGCACGGGTAATCCGCCGTATCCATGGCGGCAACGATCAGGTTGTAACCCCCCGGCGTCGTGCAGCGCTGCATGTTGGCAATAAGGCCCGGGATGGTTTTTGCCTCCAGGAACATCAGCACCACGGTGGAGAGAATAAAATCGTACTGGCCGTCAAAGCTCAGGTTGTTCAGATCCTTAATCGCGGTATACAGATTAGCGATCCCTTCTTCCGCCTTGATGCGCTCGATAGTATCGATGCTCATCGGGTTTTTGTCCCATGCGGTCACGTCGTACCCGTTGGCCGCAAGGTACAGGCTGTTACGGCCGTTGCCGCAGCCCAGATCGAGCGTTTTACCGGGCTTCACAATCTCCGCGCTGTACAGCACCTCTGAATGGGTACGGGTTAAGCCATATTTCTCTGTGAAGTAATTCTCATCGACGGTCATTGTTTTTCCTGCGTTCGCATAAAGTTAAAGTGCATTTTACATGCCATTTTAAGGCGTTTACCGTCTGGTTGCCAGCCGTTCTAAAACCGAAAAATTTGCTACGTTTAGTGAAGACGCATACCAGAGATCAAACGATGAAAAAATACCGGCTCAGCGATGAAACCCGCCTCTGGAAATGGAAAAACGGCGAAACCACCCACTCTGTGACGTTGCGGCAGATCGTCGCGACGGCGGACTTTAACGACGTGACGGCCGGCACGAAAGGCGGCTGGATTGACGATGAGCACGCCCTCGCGCAGGACGGCGACTGCTGGATCTACGACGAAAACAGCGTGGTGTTCGCGGGTGCAACCGTGTCCGGCAACGCGCGCCTTACCCTTCCATGCATCATCAGCCATGACGCGCATATCGGCGACAGCTGCTGGCTGGACGGCGCGGAGGTCAGCCACGGGGCGCGCATAAGTGACAACGTCACCATTCAGCAGTCCTGCGTACGGGGCGAGTGTCATATCTACGGCGAAGCGCGCGTGCTGCATCACAGCGTGGTGATTGCTGCCAAAGGGTTAACGCCGGACCATGAACAGATCCTGCAAATCTACGATAAGGCGACGGTCAGCCAGTCGCGCATTGTGCACCAGGCGCAAATCTACGGTGAGGCAATGGTTAATTTTGCCTTTGTTGAGCACCGGGCCGAAGTCTTCGACAACGCGATCCTCGAGGGTAACGACCTGAATAACGTCTGGGTGTGCGACTGCGCAAAAGTCTATGGTAACGCCCGCGTGATTGCCGGTTTTGACGACGATGCCATTCCGACGGTGCGCTACAGCTCGCAGATTGCGGAGAATGCCGTGGTGGAAGGAAACTGCATCATCAAGCACCACGTCCTGATTGGCGGTCAGGCCTGGCTGCGCGGCGGGCCGATCATGCTGGATGACAAAGTGGTGATCCAGGGACGCGCGCGCATCAGCGGCGATGTGCTCATCGAGCACCGGGTTGAAATCACCGATAACGCGGTCATTGAAGCGTTTGCTGGCGAGAGCATTCACCTGCGCGGCGAAAAAGTGATTAACGGCGACCAGCGCATCACCCGCACGCCGCTGCTGGGGGCGTTATAGGGTACAGATCCTGCCGTAGATATTCACATCGTCAAAGCGGCCATTCAGGTATTCCGCTTCCCGCAGGCACCCTTCCAGCGTAAAACCGTTGCGCACGGCAACGCTGTTGCTGTGCTGATTCGCCACCCGACACTTGATCACAAAACGGCGGATCTCACCGCGTTCGACGTAGTAGCGCATAAATGCCTGCAGAGACCGGGAGAGAATGCCCTGCCCCTGGTGGGCTTCATCCAGCCAGTAGCCGATGTAGCCAGCTTTGTTGGTCGGTTCAATCGTGTTAAACGACAGCACGCCAACCAGCGCACCATCCTTGAAGATCATAAACATTTTGGCGTAGCCGCGCTGGTGCAGCATCTGGTTACTCTGCACGTTACGGCGGGTATCCTCTTCGCTGCCCACGTGCTGCGCCCAGTCAAAGGCGGTTTGCAGGAAGGCTCTGTTTTTGACGACGAGATTGTGCAGGTCGGTGGCGTAATGTTCTTCGACGGAACGCAGTTCGATGTGTTGTGAAACGGGAATGATTTCTGAAGACATGGTGCCTCTCAATTGCCGGGTGGCGCTAGCGCTTACCCGGCCTACAGTATCGAAACACAGGCCGGGTAAGGCGAAGCCGCCACCCGGCACAAGGGTTAACGCATTACCCTGTCATCAACATACTGACGTTTATCCGGCGCCGGTGGGAAATACTGGTACAGCCAGGTTTCGCTGATGGCGTCGCCCTGGCAGCGCAGGAACAGGCGCATATCCACCGGCTCCGTCGAATCCGACGTCGGGTACCAGTCAAACAGAATGCGATAGCCGTCAAACGGCTCAACGTAGAGGATCTCCACCTGCTTGGCTTCACCGCTGGAGAGCGTGATCACCGGCTCGATGCCTTTTGGCGCAGCGGCCTTCAGGTCGCCGCCGACGAAGTCGATGGCAAAGCGACGGGCCCAAACTTTCGGGTAGTTTTCGCCCGGTGCCCAGCCTTCCGGGAAGCCGCCCATACCGGTACGGGTGGCGAAGACGTTGGCCAGCGGGGTGCGCACCGGCGGCATCGCGCTCCAGTAAAGGCGATATTTGAAGTCCAGCTCATCGCCCGCTTTGACAGCTTTTTCCGGCTGCCAGAAGCAGACCACGTTATCCAGCGTTTCACCGGTGGTCGGGATCTCCATCAGGCCAACCGCGCCTTTACCCCAGTCGTTACGCGGTTCAACCCACAGGCTTGGGCGTTTGTTATACCAGCCCATCACGTCCTGATAGTGCGAGAAATCGCGATCGAGCTGCAGCAGGCCGAACCCTTTCGGGTTTTTGTCCATATAGGCATTGAACTGCAGCTTCTGCGGGTTGTTCAGCGGACGACAGATCCACTCCCCGTTGCCGCGCCACATTGCCAGGCGGTCGGAGTCATGAATTTGCGGGTGAATGGTATCACACATGCGGCGTTCGTTATTGCCGCAGCTGAACATGCTGGTCATCGGTGCGATGCCGAGCTGCTTGATATCCTTCCGCGCGTAGAGATGGTTTTCCACCTCCATGATCACCTGGCTCTTCTCGCAGTGGATCACAAACTTATAGGCGCCGGTAATGCTCGGACTGTCGAGCAGCGTATAGACGGTAAAGGTTGTGTCGCCGGGTTTGACGGTTTCAAACCAGAAGGAGGTAAAGTCCGGGAACTCTTCCGGCGTGTCGGTAAAGGTATCTACCGCCAGACCGCGGGCAGAAAGGCCGTACTGGTAGGTGTCATCCACTGCGCGGAAATAGCTCGCGCCCAGGAAAGAGACGATATCGCGACGCGCCAGTTCAGGGGCCTTAAAGGCGCGGAAGCCCGCAAAGCCGAGATCGCTTTGCCCTTCCAGCTGTTTGGTATCCACACCCGTTTCGCCGTAGCTGAACAGCTCCGGGCGGAAGTGGATCTCGCGCGCCATAGAGGTGGACTGGTCCAGCGAGAACATCCGCACGCGACGGCGGAACCCCATTCCCATATGGAAGAACTGCACGTCCAGCTGACGCCCTTCAATGTTGTTCCACAGTGACTGTTTTTCATCGTAGCGGATGGCATTGTACGCCTGCGGCGTCATCGTCGCCAGCGTCTCCGGCAGCGGACGCGGTGCGCCACCCCACGGGGTTTTCGCCAGGTCATGCGCCATGGATTGCAGTACGGAGAAGTCAAAACGACGGCTCTGGCCGTCAGCAATGTCGGAGTCGGCAGCGTATGCCGCTTTGGAAAACAGGGAAGCAAGGCCGGATGTGCCGCTCAGGGCTGCCACTGCCAGCGAGCCTTTTAGAAAACGTCTGCGATTCATGCCTGGAAAAACGTCCTTATGGTCGTGTGAATGTGTTCCGCGCTCGGCGAAATGACGGCAAGAAAGAACGCACAGCCTAAACAAAAATGGTTAAGAATCCAATTGTTGGCCGGTGATTATCTGAACAAAGTGAGAAATATTTTCTGTCGACCAGAACGGCCCGAAAGTGGTGTAAAGAAAGCCTGGAAAATGTGTATAAAAATGCCCCGGCGCGACATCGTTCGCCGGGGCCAATGAGGCGGTTATTTTACGCTGACATCGATACCCGGGAAGTACTTATCAGCGAGTTTAGCGATCGTGCCGTCGGCACGTACTTTATCAATTGCGGCATCAAGCTGCTTTTTGGTGGCCTCGTCACCCTTACGCAACCCAAAACCGATCCCACTGCCGAGGATAGTGTCGTCAGACACCGGCTTGCCGATGAAGCCAAACCCTTTCCCCTGCGGCTTGCTGAGGAAACCTGCCTGCCCGGCCGCGGACATGACCAGCGAGGCGTCGATACGGCCATTCAGCAGATCGCCCCAGGCCATATTCTGATCTTTATAAGACACCACGGTGACACCCTGCTTTTCCCAGTGCTCTTTGGCATAGGTTTCCTGAATGGAACCCTGCAGCACGCCGATGGTTTTGCCCTTCAGCCCTTCAGGCGTCGCCTCAACCGCCGTACCGGCCTTGCCGACCAGCTGTGACGGAATACGGTAAATTGGCTGGGTAAAATCAATGCTCTTGCGGCGCTGCTCGGTAATGTTCATCGCCGAGTTGATGGCGTCGAATTTCTTCGCCACCAGCCCCGGGATCAGCGCATCAAATGAGGTTTCCACCCAGCTGCACTTCAGCGCTGCCGCTTTGCAGATGGCATTCCCCAGCTCAACGTCAAACCCTTCCAGTTCGCCTGCCGCATTGCGGCTTTCAAACGGCGGATATTCTGCTTCCAGACCGTAACGCAG
This sequence comes from Enterobacter sp. C6, assembly GCF_008122455.1. Taxonomy (NCBI): domain Bacteria; kingdom Pseudomonadati; phylum Pseudomonadota; class Gammaproteobacteria; order Enterobacterales; family Enterobacteriaceae; genus Enterobacter; species Enterobacter sp. C6. The sequence continues at coordinate 22,540 of NZ_QPFW01000211.1, read as the reverse complement.
CTCGGACGCCGCGAAGGAGGAAAAGGTACACAGCAATCCCATGCCGACAACAAGCGCGCGTAATTTCATCTCAAACTCCTCAGAGCCTATCCCAGTAGGCGTAATTGTTGAAGACAGTTTGGTGCCGGACAGCGCGCAGAAACCGGAGCGTACATGTAGTACGTGAGGATTTCGAGCACTGCCCGGTGCCAAAATGGCGAATAAAATAGCCTAATGGGATAGGCTCAGCGTGGTTTAACCCGACACAGGGCCTGGGCACCTGCCCGTAACGTCGCCTCATCTTTCGCAAAAGAGAGACGAATCAATTTATTATCCGTACCGTCCGCATAAAACGCCGACAGCGGAATGGTGGCAACACCGTACTCGACGATCAGCCGTTTCACCAGCTCGCTGTCGCGCTCGTCGCTGAACTGGCTGTAGTCCGCCAGCATGAAGAACGATCCGGCGCTCGGCAGCAGCGTAAACGGCGAATCGGCCAGCAGGCTGTGCAGCAGATCGCGCTTGCGCTGGTAAAACGCCGACAGCGCAAGCCAGGTTTGCGGATCGACCATATGCTCAGCAAACGCGTGCTGCATTGGCGTATCGGCAGAAAACATTAAAAATTGATGGACTTTACAAATCTCGTCCATCAGCACCGCCGGTGCAACACAGTAACCCACGCGCCAGCCGGTGACGTGATAGGTTTTTCCGAAAGAGGAAATAATCACGCTACGCTCCGCCAGCTGCGGGTGCGTGGCCATCCCGTGGTGCGGCTCACCGTCAAACACCACGTGTTCATACACTTCGTCAGACAAAATAATGATGTCGGTATTGCGCGTCAGCGCCGCCAGTTGCTGCAGGTCGTTGGCTGAAAAAACCTGGCCGCTCGGGTTGTGCGGCGTATTGATGATGATCATGCGCGTGCGCGGGGAGATGGCAGCCCGGACTTCGTCCCAGTTGACGGCAAAATCCGGCACGGTGAGCTTGATGGCAATCGGCGTTGCCCCCTGCAGACGGACAATCGGCGCGTAGCTGTCAAATGACGGTTCAAAGTAGATCACCTCATCACCCGGGTGCACCAGCCCGCTGATTGCCGAATAGAGCCCTTCGCTGGCGCTGGCGGTCACCAGCACCTCGCTGGCCGGGTCATACCGCGTGCCGTATAGGGTGGCAATTTTATCGGCAATGCGCTCTTTGAGCGGCTGCAGGCCGGTCATTGACGCATACTGGTTATGCCCCGCCTCCATTGCACGGGTGACGCCCGCAATCAGCTTCGGGTCGCAGGAAAAATTCGGTGCGCCCTGAGAAAGGTTAATCGCGTTATGCTGCGCCGAGAGCTGGCCGATAACGGTAAAAATGGTGGTGCCCACATCGGGCAGTTTGGAGCGCGTTTGCACTGGCGTTCGTAAAGTCATCCTCTTTCTCTTCTCATGGACATTGCATAACTATTCAAACAACATCTGTACTGTCGGGACAATCGAATTGTTGTCATAATAGCCATGAGAAAAATGCATAGCTGAGGATTTTCCATGTCGCGCCGTTCGCTCCCGCTTAACGCCATCGACGCATTTTTAGTCACCGCGCGTCACCTGAATCTCACCCATGCCGCCGCAGAACTGTGTCTGACGCAGGGGGCCGTGAGCCGCAAGATTGCCTCCCTTGAGGCGTGGTTTGGCTTTCCGCTTTTTGAACGCCACGCGCGCGGGCTGCGCCTCTCACCGCAGGGCAGCGCTCTGCTTCCGGAGCTGCAGTCCGCTTTCGAGCAGCTGCTGTCCGTGGCCGACCAGGCCCGCAGCCAGCACACCGTGATCCGGCTCAAGGCCCCCACCTGCGCCATGCGCTGGCTGGTGCCGCGCCTGCTGGAGGTGGAGCGCGAGCAGCCGGATCTGCAAATTGCGCTGACCACCACCACCGATCACAACGTCAATTTCAAAACCGAATCTTACGACGCGGCCATCGTGTTCGGCACGCACATGAGCGCAGGCGATCTGCTGTTCGAAGAGGCGCTCACCCCGGTGATAAGCCCGGTGCGGGCAGGAGCAGCGCTGGGTTCGCTGACGTTCCTGCACCCCACAAGGGATAAGACAGACTGGTCGCTGTGGCTGACGAAACAGGAAGGTCCGGGCTTTGTCATGCACAAAAATCAACACTTCGACACGATGGATCTCGCCATTACGGCCGCCATTCAGGGGCTGGGCGTTGCCATCGCCGACGAAACGCTGGTGGAAGAAGATGTCCGCGCGGGAAGGCTGCTACGGCCCTATGAAACCAGCATAAAAACCGGCGCAAGCTACCGGCTGGTGCTGCGCGAAACGCCAGGCGAAGAAAATGGACTGGCGGCGTTTCGCGCCTGTTTGCTTAATCGAGGCTGACGTGGTGCTTCATCACCCGTTTGAAGAGGCTCATGCGGGCGCGCATAAAGCGGTTTTCAAGCCTGAAAGCTGCATATTTATTCACACCAATGCGTAACAGAACGTCCCGCCCTTTGCGACACGCGGGCCAGTGCGTCGGCCCGGGCAGGGTGTCGCGAAGCCCTGCGTATCGCGCGAAGCTCATCCAGTAATCCGCCACCTGGGCAGCAAACTGTAGATCCCGTTCGTTGACATACTGGCGTGAAGGCTCCACCTGGCCGAGCGTATCGAAGACGTAGGGCACTTCGTTGCCGTGCCAGGCGCCGTTGATATACGTGCCATGTTCCGCCTCGGCGACATAGTCAAACCAGTAACGCCAGCATAATCCACCCACGCGCTGCTGAGCCTGCATCACCACATAGCCCATCGTGGTGAACGCCATGTCGCGGCACACCTGCCTGCCCAACTCCTCATCGCCTTTCACGCCCGGATAGAGCAGCTTAATCAGCCCCAGCCCAAAGCGACGCTCGCGGCGAAGCTTCTGAATTTGCCCCGCGAGATCGATGCCAAACACCGCCATCACGCTGGCTTCATCGCTGTTGGAGCCAATCATCACCGGCACGGGATGCTGGCGGGCAGCGAAAAAGACGTCCAGCATCGCTTCGGGCAGAACGCAGTCCCCAACGATGGGCGCCGGGGCGACGTTCAGCGGTGCGGTGAGCGGCCAGAACGCCTCAGGCGGAATGGCGCGCAGCTGCTCAGCAGTCGCCTTTTCCAGGCCGAAATGGGCGGCCAGCGCCTCCCCTTTTTGCAGCGCCTGTTCACGCGGCGTGTCCGGCAAGGTATATCCGCTTTGCACTATCGCCTTATGGAATAATCCTGCCGCCAGCGGCGAGGCCAGCAGAGAGAGCACGCTGCGCGCGCCGGCGGATTCACCAAACAGGGTCACATTGTCTGGATCGCCACCAAACCCGGCGATGTTCTCCCGCACCCATTCGAGGGCGGCGATTTGATCCAGCAGGGCAAAATTATGCACCACGCGCCCTTCCTCGCCTTCCAGCGCGGGATGGGCGAAAAAGCCGAGATGACCGAGACGGTAGTTGATCGTCACGACAACCACGCCGCGCGTGGCCAGCGCTTTGCCGTTATACGGCGGCAGGCCTCCGGCACCAATCGTAAACCCGCCCCCGTGCAGCCAGACCATAACCGGAAGCGCCCCGGTGCGCTCTTTGGGGGACCAGACGTTAAGGTAGAGACAATCTTCGGAAAACTGGCCCGGATCGCCGCCGCCTAACTCCTGACAATACTCGCTGCTTTGCCAGCTTGAGGGCGAGAAAGCCGTAGCCTCGCGCAGGCCATCCCAGCGTTCAGGCGGCCGAGGTGAGCGCCAGCGCCACTCCCCCACGGGCGGTGCGGCGTAGGGAATACCGCACCAGACGTGGACATTTTCATCGGTTAAACCAGACAGTGCGCCCTGGCGCGTTTCAACCACAGGGGCGGAAGGATTTTGCATAACGACCTTATTTTTTCCATCACACCCCAGCAGAGTAACGATTTCAGAGCAAACCGCAACGCTGTTTGCTGCGGGTTTCAGCCTCCTGATAGAGCGTAAACTCGTCATACACCGGACAGCCCAGCGCGTCCTCAAACGCATCGCGGCTGGCGTTACCGTGGCTGCGGGCCTGGGTTTCGTTCCCGAGATTAGACTGGAATATCCCCGCAGCGCTGACCGGGAGGAAATCTTCGTAGGTGATCGGCTGGGCAACCACCCATCCGCGCTCAATCAGCGGCTGCGGATCGTCTCCCGGCCGGAACGCATGGCGATGCGCTTCACCCGCAGGCGTCAGACGATAGCGGAAATAGGCCAGCTCCTGACGGCGCATTAACAGCTCGCTGTCCGGGAAAGCGCCAAATATCTCCCGCAAATGCAGCTGGTGCGTGAGGTTATCTTTGCCGGTACCGGCCTGGGCGAGAAGGCTATCGTACAATTCCCGGCCTTTTGGCGTCAGCGCCACGCCGCGCTGCTCAATCTCACCGAAGCGCGCGGTGTGGGTACCCTTATGTTCCCCGGCAAACAGCACCGGCTCTTCCAGCGCCTTAAAGCTGGTTTGACGCAGTAAGACGGGCACCTCGCGACGCGGCGGGCCTTCGATCAGTATTTTTGGCTCAATACCGTACTTCGGCATCAGCTCCTGCACCCGGTCAATATCCAGCGTGCGCGGCGTGAGGTGGTTAATATGGCAGCCCGGGAAGCAGACCACGTCGGCAATCAGGCGATGCTCGTTGCTCAGGGCCAGATAGGTCTCCTGATCGACCGTCGCATGGCGGTGCCAGCGGAAGGTTTCCAACGCTTCCTGCACAAACTCGTGGGCCTGTGCGTCAGTAAAGTGCCCTTCCGACTCGTGGAGGTCGATCAGTTCCAGACAGCGGGGGGTAAAGATGTTCCGGTGAGAGAGGATCTCTGCGGCACGTTCGCGCAGCGCGACGTTTTCAATCAGCTCAAGGCGCAGCAGCGAGGTAAAGATACGAAACGGATTTCGACACAGCGCCGCATCATCGATCGGGCGAAACGCCGTTGAGTGGACCGGCACCCCCGCCTGAGAGAGATCGTAATAGCTGACCGGGTACATGCCCATAATGGCAAACATACGGCGCAGGGTTGAAAGTTCCTGTGCCGTGCCGACGCGGATCGCCCCGTGACGCTCAACGTTCAGGCGCGCAAGCTCATCGGCGTTAGCCAGTTGTTCATGTAATAGTGGATTATTTTCCAGAACCGCCAGGTTTACGTCCGCAACCAGTTCGAGCAAGGTGCCGTACTGCGGAACTTCCTGCTGGTACATCGCCGACATAGCCTGCGAAAAGTGTTCCCGAATGTCATCAGCCGTGATGGTGTTCGCCATGATGTCATGCCTCCAGTGAATATTACCTGGAGTGTAGAGAAACCCGTTCCTTCCGGGGGGAAGAATTTCTGATTTGTGATCTTAAGACGACAGTGGTCAAACCGTGTGCTACTGGCCCCTGAAAAGATCCGAACGGAACCGCCCTTTCGACCTGAACGCTTTTATCCAGGATTTTCCTTATAATTATTTAGGGTTCCGCTTTCTAGCTATAAAGGAGTATTTTTTCTTTTTCTCCTGACTGCAAATTAATCAATTTGAGCACGCCATTATTTTTATCCTCACCTTTCAAATTTTTAGCTCGAAGTTAGGATTAATCCGAATGGTTGTTTACAAGTCCTTCCTGCCTATCCATATTTCCATTTTAAGCGAAGCGCAAATTTTCAAATACTTAAAAATAACGCAACCGCAAATAGCAAAACGCATTTGACGGATGACGCACAGCGACTAGAGTTATTACTCGAACGACGAGTGATACGGAAATATTTTCGTATCGTACTGACATAACCAATATATGACTATGAGGTTTAATATGGCAGAGCATCGTGGTGGTTCCGGTAATTTCGCTGAAGACCGTGAAAAAGCATCAGAAGCTGGACGTAAAGGTGGCCAGCACAGCGGTGGTAATTTTAAAAACGATCCGCAACGCGCATCTGAAGCGGGTAAGAAAGGGGGACAGAACAGTCACGGCGGAGGCCGTAAGTCTGATAACTCCTGATCTTATTTAAAACTCTTTTAATAAAACCAGAGAGCATGCTGCGGGCTGAAAAGCTCGCAGTACCCTTTCATTATTTTACCGGAGCGTAATTATTATGAATATGAAAAGTGTTGAGGATGTATTTATTCATCTTCTGTCGGATACCTACAGCGCAGAAAAGCAGCTTACCCGCGCGCTGAGCAAGCTCGCCCGCGCCGCGTCCAACGAGAAGCTGAGCGCCGCTTTTACCGCACACCTGGAGGAAACGCAGGGTCAGATTGAACGTATTGACCAGATCGTCGAGCAGGAAGACGGTATTAAGATCAAACGCATGAAGTGCGTGGCGATGGAAGGCTTAATTGAAGAAGCCAACGAAGTCATCGAAAGCACGGAAAAAAATGAGGTGCGTGATGCCGCGTTAATTGCTGCTGCACAAAAAGTTGAGCATTACGAAATAGCCAGCTACGGTACCCTTGCCACATTAGCAGAACAACTGGGCTATAAAAAAGCCGTTAAACTTCTTGCCGAAACCCTGGAAGAAGAAAAAGAGACCGACCTTAAACTCACCGACCTGGCCGTTGGAAATATTAACCAAAAAGCGCAGAAATGACGCAATAATACAGGTTAAATAAAATGAGCATCAGTCCCAGGACAATTAAACGGTGCCATTTAACGGCAGCCATAATATGGTTCATACTCGCTATCCCCTCCGTAATATGGTGGAAGAACAGCGTGCTGTGGGTCATTATCATCAGTATTTACGCCAATATTGTCGGCCATTTATCTGGCTACAGTGCCGCGCGTGCCGATCAGGCTGCTGAAAGTGAGACCAAATAAGCGAACCCTAATGAGGATACAATGATGAATCACGTAGAACACTACCATGACTGGCTACGCGATGCCCATGCGATGGAAAAGCAAGCCGAATCTATGCTGGAATCCATGGCCAGCCGTATCGATAATTATCCTGATGTTCGCGCCAGAATTGAACAGCATATTAATGAGACAAAACGGCAAATCACATTGCTGGAGGAAATCCTCGACCGTAATGATATTTCTCGTTCGGTCTTAAAAGACTCGATGAGCAAAATGGCGGCGCTGGGGCAATCCATCGGCGGCATGTTCCCTTCAGACGAAATCGTGAAGGGCTCGATCAGCGGCTATGTTTTCGAACAGTTTGAAATCGCCTGCTATACCTCCCTGCTCGCGGCGGCGAAAAAAGCAGGCGATGTCGCCTCGGTCCCCGCTATCGAGACGATTCTTGCTGAAGAACGTGAAATGGCCGACTGGCTGATTCGCCATATCCCGCAAACGACGGAACAGTTCCTGCTGCGTTCAGACGCATCGGGTGTCGAAGCGAAAAAATAATCCACAGGAGAGTGCCTATGTTTCGACACGTCAAACAGCTGCAATATACGGTTCGCGTCGCCGAACCCAACCCTGGCCTTGCCAACCTTTTACTGGAACAGTTTGGCGGGCCGCAGGGCGAACTGGCCGCCGCCTGCCGCTACTTTACGCAAGGGTTGAGCGATGACGATCCGGGCCGCAAGGATATGCTGATGGATATCGCCACCGAGGAGTTAAGCCACCTCGAAATCATCGGTACCCTGGTCGGAATGCTGAATAAAGGTGCCAAGGGCGCGCTGGCGGAAGGGGTGGAAAATGAGGCCGAGCTGTATCGCTCCATGACCGAAAACGGGAATGACAGCCACATCACCTCCCTGCTCTATGGCGGCGGTACCCCGCTCACTAACTCTGCGGGCGTACCCTGGACCGCGGCCTACGTCGATACCATCGGGGAGCCGACGGCGGACCTGCGCTCAAACGTGGCAGCGGAAGCCAGAGCGAAAATCATCTATGAACGGCTGATCAACGTGACCGACGATCCCGGCGTAAAGGACGCGCTGGCGTTTCTGATGACGCGTGAGGCGGCGCATCAGCTCTCCTTTGAGAAGGCGCTTCAGTCCATCCGTAATAACTTCCCACCGGGGAAACTGCCGCCAATCGAGGAATTCACCAACAAGTACTACAATATGTCTGAAGGTGGAGAGGTTCGCGGAAGCTGGAACAGCGATAAACACTTCGATTACGTTGAGTCCCCCCAGCCTGCGGTGGATGGCGGCGATGGCAGTGCCAGCGTCACGCTCACAACCGAGCAGGCAACCCTGGTCAAGGCGATGTCTGCCCGCACGAAATCCGATCCACATTCCGACCCGCTGACCGGTGCCGAGCTGGGTGCCGGTAAGACTAAACCGTAATCGGTTTGCCGGGCAGCCCTGAACTGCCCGGCAATTCGCGTGCCCCATCGTCTCAGAGGTACGGACCATGTTCGAACTCGATGCATTTCATCTGGCCAGAATTCAGTTCGCTTTTACCGTCTCGTTCCACATCCTGTTTCCCGCGATCACCATCGGTCTCGCCAGCTATCTGGTGGTGCTGGAGGGCATGTGGCTGCGCACCAAAAACGACGTCTGGCGTTCGCTATACCATTTCTGGCTTAAGATATTTGCCGTTAACTTCGGCATGGGCGTCGTTTCCGGGCTGGTCATGGCGTACCAGTTTGGCACCAACTGGAGCGGGTTCTCCCAGTTCGCGGGCAGTATTACCGGCCCGCTTCTGACCTATGAGGTCTTAACCGCCTTCTTCCTGGAGGCCGGTTTCCTCGGCGTCATGATGTTCGGCTGGAATAAGGTCGGTCCCGGCCTGCACTTCTTTTCAACCTGCATGGTAGCGCTCGGCACGCTGATGTCGACCTTCTGGATACTCGCCTCAAACAGCTGGATGCATACGCCGCAGGGCTTCACCATTGAGAACGGCCAGGTTATCCCGCAGGACTGGCTGGCCATCATCTTTAACCCCTCCTTCCCTTACCGCCTTATCCATATGGCTATCGCCGCGTTTCTCAGCAGTGCGCTGTTTGTCGGGGCATCGGGGGCATGGCATCTGCTGCGCGGTAACGATACGCCTGCCGTCCGCACCATGTTTTCGATGGCGATGTGGATGGCGCTACTGGTCGCACCCATTCAGGCGGTGGTGGGCGATATGCACGGCCTGAACACGCTTGAGCATCAGCCGGCAAAAATTGCCGCCATTGAGGGCCACTGGGAAAATCCGCCCGGCGAGGCCACCCCGCTGCTGCTGTTTGGCCTGCCGGATATGGAGGAGGAGCGCACCAAATACGGACTGGAGATCCCCGCGCTCGGCAGCCTTATCCTGACGCACAGCCTGGACAAACAGGTCCCCGCGCTGAAAGACTTTCCGAAAGAGGATCGCCCAAACTCGACCATCGTTTTCTGGTCGTTCCGCGTGATGGTCGGGATGGGGCTGCTGATGATAACTCTCGGCCTGTTTAGCGTCTGGCTACGCTATCGTCATCGGCTTTACCATTCGCGCCCGTTCCACTGGTTTGCCCTCTGCATGGGGCCTGCCGGGCTGCTGGCGCTGCTCGCCGGCTGGGTGACCACCGAAGTGGGCCGACAGCCGTGGGTGGTCTATGGTTATCTGCGCACCATCGACGCGGTATCGCTGCACAGCACCCTACAGATGAGCATCAGCCTGCTGGCGTTCTTCGTTGTCTATTCTTCCGTGTTTGGCGTGGGCTATGTTTACCTCATCAGGCTGATTAAGAAAGGACCTCAGCCCGTCGATACGCTGACGTCAAACACCTCGGGCACGCCTGCCCGTCCGCTGTCTGCCGCTGAGTCTGTTCCGGAAGAGGAGAGAATCTGATGGGCGTCGATATCTCTGTTATCTGGTTTGCCATCATCGTCTTTGCCACGCTGATGTACATCATCATGGATGGCTTTGATTTGGGCATCGGTCTGCTGTTTAACTTTGTGGGCGATGCGAAAGAGCGCGATGTGATGGTCAACAGCGTCGCGCCCGTCTGGGACGGCAACGAGACCTGGCTGGTACTCGGCGGCGCGGGGCTGTTCGGCGCGTTTCCGCTGGCCTATGCGGTCATTATTGATGCGCTGACGATCCCCCTCACCGCGATGCTGATCGGTCTCATCTTTCGCGGCGTCGCCTTCGAGTTCCGCTTCAAAGCCACGCCGTCGCACCGCAAATTCTGGGACTACTCCTTTGCCGGCGGCTCCCTGCTTGCCACCTTCAGCCAGGGCGTGGTGGTGGGGGCCGTGATCAACGGCTTTGACGTGGAGGGCCGACGTTTTGTCGGCTCTGCGCTGGACTGGCTCACCCCCTTCAACCTCTTCTGCGGCATCGGACTGGTCGTCGCCTACACGCTGCTGGGCACCACCTGGCTCATTATGAAAAGCGAAGGCGCGCTGCAGGTCCGCATGCGCGAGCTAACCCGCCACGTGCTGCTGGCCCTGATGGTGGTTATCGCGGTAGTCAGCATCTGGACGCCGCTCGGCTGGCAGTACGTGGCCGACCGCTGGTTTACCTTGCCCAACTTCTTCTGGTTCCTGCCTGTTCCTCTGCTGGTCGGGCTTTTCAGCGTGCTGATCTGGCGCCTGACCCGCAATCCGGACAGCCACTCTCGCCCTTTCCTGCTGACGCTGGGGCTTATTTTCCTCGGGTTTAGCGGGCTGGGCATCAGCCTCTGGCCGAACATTATTCCGCCGCGCATCACCCTGTGGGAAGCCGCAGCCCCGCCTGCCAGCCAGCTGTTTATGCTGGTAGGAACATTACTGATTATTCCGGTGATCCTGGTGTACACCGCCTGGAGCTACTACGTCTTTCGGGGAAAAGTTTCGGATACTGAAGGCTATCACTGAGGAACGCTATGACGGACTGGCATACACGAGCTATTATTTATCAGATTGATACCGCGCTATTTTATGATTTGAACGGCGATGGCTGCGGGGACATCGCCGGGATCGCGGCCAAGCTGCGCTACATTCGCCGGATGGGGGCAACGGTCATCTGGATCACCCCGTTTTACCTCACCCCCTTTCTCGATGAAGGCTACGACGTCAGCGACCATCTTCAGGTGGACCCCCGCTTCGGAAAGCTGGCTGATATCATCGCCTTTATCGAACAGGCCCGCGAGCTGGGCATGCAGGTGATTATCGAGTTGCTGATCCAGCACACGTCGGACGCACATCCCTGGTTCCAGCAGGCGCGCCGCAACCCGGCGTCACCCTATCGTGATTATTACCTCTGGTCGGATAACGACGAGGACGATACGCCCCCCATGTTCCCCGGCGTGGAGAAGAGCATCTGGAGCTGGGACGACGAGGCGGGACAATACTACCGGCACATGTTTTATCGCCACGAGCCGGATCTGAACCTCACCTCGCCCGCGGTGCTGAAAGAGATTGAGAATATCATCCTCTTCTGGCTCAAGCTGGGCGTGTCGGGGTTTCGCCTCGATGCCGCCTCCCACCTGACCACGCAGGCGGGAAACGGTGATGAAAAAAAGGGCCTGTGGATCCTCGAGCATATGCGCCGTCTTATCGAACAGCGGAATCCGGACGCGATCCTGCTGGGTGAGGTGGACGTCGAGGTAGAGGCCTATCAGGACTACTTTGGCAATAATGACCGCCTGAATCTGGTGCTGAATTTCTGGCTCAACAAGTATTTCTACGTCAGCCTGGCCCGCAAAAACGCCCGCCCGCTGCGCAACGCGGTGAAGAAGATGATCGTCCCGCCTGACGCCTGCTGTTTTGCCAACTGGCTGCGCAATCACGACGAGCTGGATCTGGAAGGCATCAGCCAGAAAGACAAACAGTTTGTCCTCGATACCTTCGCCCCTGATGAGGAGATGAACGTCTATCAGCGCGGGATCCGCCGCCGCCTGGCGCCGATGCTTAATGGCGATCGGAAGCGGCTGGCGTTCTGTCACGCGGTGCTGTTTTCCCTGCCGGGTGTCCCGGTGATGCGCTACGGCGACGAGATAGGCATGGGTGACGACCTGGAGCTGGAGGAGCGCTACGCCGTTCGCACCCCGATGCAGTGGGCGGGGTCAAAAGGGGGCGGTTTCTCCGCGGCCGACCCTGAAAAATTTATCGCCCCGATTATCGACCATGGCCCTTACCGCTATCAGAAAGTCAACGTCGCCGATTCGCTCCTTCACCACAACTCGCTCCTGCACCGGATAATCGATATTGCCAATACCCGCTCGGAGTTCCCCGAAATTGCCGTTGCGCCTTTTCGACTTATCACAATCGATGATGACGCAGTGCTGGGGATCTATTACGAGACCGACGAGCGCAGCATCCTGACCTTCGTCAACTTTAGCGACCAGCCGGTGCAGTTCACCGCAAAAGGGATCCGCAACGCCACCTGGACCGCCTGTCTCGAGGACAAGCGCTACGATGACGCGCTGATTTGCGGCAAAACCGTTGAGCTCAGCCTTGGCGGCTACGGCTATCGCTGGTTCTGGACGCACCGTAGCGCGCTGCGCTGATTACGGTTTCCGGCGGGTTATCAGACGCGTCAGCACTATTCCTGCCACCGCGAGGGCGCCCAGCGCCACTTTACCCGGCATGCCGGAGGTAACGGACGGCGCGCGGGTTTTCGCCTCGTCAGTAAAGCGGCCATGGATTTTGTGCAGGTCGTTAACCGGCTGGTCGAGGTAGTCCCGGCGATCCGGCGCGTTCAGATCGTCGGTCATCTGGCCTTCCCAGGCTTTCCTGACCATCAGCCGGTCCAGAAAACCCGGGAAGAGAAACTGCCCGACAATCGACTGGATGGTGCTGCTGCCTACCCACAGCTCGCGAACCGGTTTTTGCGCCACCCTGAAGATAGCGCTGGCGGCCACCTCAGGCTCAAAGACCGGCGGCACCGGCCGCATCGCCCAGGCGAACTTATTCCTCGCCCATTCGAACTGCGGGGTATTGAGCCCCGGCATCTGCACCATCGAAAGCTGAACCCGGCTGTTCTCATGCATCAGTTCCGTACGCACCGCATCGGTAAACCCGCGGATCGCCGCTTTGGCCCCGCAGTAGGCTGACTGCAATGGAATGGAACGGTAGGCCAGCGCGGATCCCACCTGGATAATCACGCCCCTGTCGCGCGGAATCATCAGTTCGAGAGCGGCGCGGGTGCCGTTCACGTAGCCGAGGTACGTCACCTCAGTCACGCGACGAAACTCGTCCGGCGTAAGGGTGCGAAACGGTGCCAGCACGGCCCCCATGGCATTGTTGACCCAGACATCAATCGCGCCGAGGCGATACTCAATTTCGTTAGCCGCATTCACCATCGCCTGACTGTCGGCGACGTCAGCCTGCACGGCGTGCGCATTCACGCCGAAGCGGCGCAACTCTTCCTCGGTGGAGTGCAGGCTTGCCTGATCGCGGGCGATGAGGCCAACATCGTAACCTGCCTTTGCAAAGTGCAGCGCCGTGGCTTTTCCCACGCCCGCCGTCCCACCGGTAATCACTATGACCGCCATAGAACCTCCACGTGAAATCAACCGTTATGCCCGTCCGACAATGCTGCCAGCAGCTCGGCCAGCGAGAAATGCACCGCTTTTTCCACCACGTCCTGACAGTCACCGGAGAAAAGTACGGTGCGGGTTTGCGTCTCGCCCTGGATGTTCCACGCAAAGCAGACCGTCCCCGCCGCCGTGCCGTCGTCGCCCCCTTCCGGGCCTGCGTAGCCGCTGATGGCGATGCTGATATCCGCCTGGGCGATGTCGCGAATACTGGCAGCCATCTCTGTAACCGTCTGTTCACTGACGGCGGTATAGCGCGCGAGCGTTTCAGGGCGCACGCCGAGGATCCGTGTTTTGGCTTCATCGCTGAACACGACCAGGCCGACGTCATAAAATTCGGCGGTGTTTTCCTCTGCGCAAAGCGCCACCGAGAGCTTGCCGCCCGTGCAGGATTCCGCTGTGGTTAAGCGAAGTCCGAGATCGGTTAATTTGCTTGCCAGCTTTTTTGTTAGTTCACCCACGGTATAATTGTTGTCGTGAAAAAGATTGCTCATCTTTCCGCCTCTTATTTCTCGAAAGGAATGATCGAAATATGCCCATTGCGTTCAAGTATGGCATATTTAATATCGCTTATTTCTGTAATTCCATTATTTTGCCGGGCTGACACCAGAATATCATCGCAGGAGACATCCACTTTTTTCAGTTTGTCGGCTAACGGCACGCCGTTCTCAACCAGAATCACGGGAGTGCCATCCAGAATATTCTCAACCGGGGAAAAATATTTCTTCATCAGTCCGAATATAATATCTACCACCACCAGCGTGGTAATGGTAATCATCGCGCCGGTGACGGAAAAATCTTGTCCGAGAAGCGCCTGCTGAGTAGCTTCACTAATTATCAGAAGCAGAATGAGATCAAAGCTTGTCATCTGCAACAGCGCGCGACGTCCGGCCACTTTAAATACCACCATGAGGAACAGATAAATCGCCAGCGCGCGAAAGACCATATCCATATCAGCCTCCTACGGGTAAATGAATTGCCAGATGTTAATCTCCGGCTCGCTGTTGACACGGATGACTGTGTTCCATTTACCGGCTCTGGAGGGCGTGGTGAAGAGTAACACAGAGAAGCTGTCTGACTTTTTCAGGTTGTTATAGACAAAATAGAGGGTCTTCCCGCGGCTGAACATGCTGTCAGGCTGCGGCCAGACGCTGCCAGGCTCGTAAACCTCGCTGCTCTCGCTGGTCATGCTGAGGACATACTTTCCCTCTGTCTGCACCGGGAACGCCAGCTCCATTCGCGTTTCTGTCTCCCGCCGTCCAAAGCGTTCATAGTGTATGGTCAGTGATTTAGCGGAATTCATTTTGACCGTGTCGCTGACCATTCCACTGGAAAACAGGCCGGCAATCGCCGCGACGATAATAGCCAACAGAACAATAAAACCGACCTGACGAAACGCGTATTCAAACGTCAGCAAACGATAACGCTCATCTATCCCGGGTAACTTTTCATTTTCACGCTTCATGGTCATCGTCACCGTTTCGCTTATTATCCGATAACTTTGATTTTTCACGCGAATGTTTTTAGGACTTATCACATTTGCCACATAAAGGAATAGCAACAATACTTAATAAGTCAAGACACCCAAAATGAAGGATATCGGATGAAATTATCACTTATTTCCGCTTTATTGATATTTCTGGTTCCAACCGCATGGGCTGATAATAACGGCGGGTTACAAAAAGGTGAAGCCCCGCCGCCACCGCACACGCTTGATAGCGGATATCGCGGAACCGACGATGCGCGTATTATGACCATCGATCAGGCAAAACAAATGCACGACGGTACGACAATTTCATTACGCGGTAATCTTATTGATGGTAGCGGCGATAAGTTTGTATTTCAGGATAAAACCGGAAAAATCGACGTTATTATTCCCCAGGCAGTTTTCGACGGCAGAACGGTAAAACCCGACCAGATGATCAGTATCAACGGTTCGCTTGATAAAAAATCATCTCCTGCCGTCGTCCGTGTTGATCGTTTGCAGAAATAATTCAGCGAAGCGTTAACGCTGCAGTTATCCATCAAATCTCACCCCTTGGCTTAAGGAGTCAGCTATGAGTGATACAAAACAACGTACGAACGCTTACCCGCAGCCCCCGTTCCCGGAACAGCCGCAAACGCCGCCGGGACTGGCATCAGAAATGCAGCCTGTACCCGACCACGGGGAAACCAGCTATAAAGGACATGGCCGCCTTGCCGGCAAAAAAGCGCTGATTACCGGCGGAGACTCCGGTATTGGTCGCGCGGTCGCTATCGCCTATGCCCGTGAAGGCGCTGATGTTGCCATCAACTATCTGCCTGAAGAAGAAAAAGATGCCTCTGAGGTCATCGACCTGATCGAAGCGGAAGGTCGCAAGGCCGTCGCGCTGCCGGGGGATGTCCGGGACGAAACCTTCTGTCAGAATCTGGTCGAAGAAGCCGTGTCGAAACTGGGCGGGCTGGACATTCTGGTCAATAACGCGGGGCGTCAGCAGTTCCGTGAATCGCTTGAAGACCTGACCACCGAGGATTTTGACGCGACGTTTAAAACCAACGTTTATGCCCCTTTCTGGATCACCAAAGCGGCCCTGCGCCACCTGAAAGCTTCCTCCGTTATCATTAATACCTCCTCCGTTCAGGCGGTGAAGCCCAGCCCCGTTTTGCTGGACTACGCCCAGACGAAAGCCTGTCTGGCGGTATTTACCAAATCCTTAGCCAAACAGCTGGGTCCAAAAGGCATTCGCGTCAACGCGGTTGCCCCTGGGCCTTACTGGACGGTACTGCAGTCCAGCGGCGGGCAGCCGATGGAAAAAGTGAAGGAGTTTGGCGGAGATACACCGCTGGGGCGTCCGGGTCAGCCCGTCGAGATAGCCCCGCTGTACGTCACGCTGGCCTCGGATGAATGTTCATTTACGTCCGGCCAGGTGTGGTGTTCTGACGGCGGTGACGGCGTGATCTAACCGCTTAACTCTTTCCCCTCAGTAATGAGCAATAAATGAACAAGGACGTTCGCTCTTATTCCCCTGCCGAAAAACATGTTGTAACTCAAACAGATCAAATGTTAAAAATATTTTGCTATCAGGTTATCAAAATTAAACAACTTAACTTGTCACCCGCATCGCTCTGTTTTTAACATCGCCTATGGAAAAAAATGGTCTGTTCAGTCAGCGCATACGCTTGCGCCATTTGCATACATTTGTGGCCGTCGCTCAACAGGGAACGCTGGGGCGTGCGGCTGAAACTCTTAACCTGAGCCAGCCTGCGCTCTCGAAAACCCTCAACGAGCTGGAACAGCTGACCGGTGCCCGTCTTTTTGACCGCGGGCGGCTGGGCGCACAGCTTACCATCGTGGGCGAACAGTTCCTTACGCACGCCGTTAAAGTGCTGGATGCGCTCAATACCGCGGGCCAGTCCCTGCATCGAAAAGAAGTGCAATCCAGTGAGGTGGTGCGCGTGGGCGCCTTGCCTACCGCAGCGCTGGGTATTCTTCCGCCGGTTATCGGCCAGTTCCACAAGCAGCAGCGGCATGCCACAATTCAGGTTGCCACCATGAATAACACCATGCTGCTCGCGGGGCTGAAATCGGGCGAGCTGGATATCGGTATCGGTCGCATGTCCGACCCAGAACTGATGGGCGGTCTCAATTACGAACTGTTATTCCTGGAGTCCCTGAAGCTGGTGGTTCGTCCCAATCATCCCCTGCTGCAGGACACGGTGACACTAAGCCGCGTTATGGAGTGGCCGGTAGTGGTGTGCCCGAAAGGGACCGTCCCCCGCCAGACCGCCGAATCCTTGCTGCAGATGCAGGGATGTACGCTCCCTTCAGGGTGTATCGAAACGCTGTCGGCCTCGCTTTCACGCCAGCTCACCCTGGATTATGACTACGTCTGGTTCGTCCCCTCCGGCGCGGTAAAAGATGATTTACGCCAGGGGACGCTGATCGCCCTGCCGATTACCTCCCCTGGAGCCGGCGAACCCATCGGCATTTTGACCCGGGTGGATACCCCCCTTTCCACGGGCGCACAGACGCTGCTGAGCGCTATCCGTAAATCAATGCCGGTATAACACCTTTTTTACCCCTCACCCTAACCCTCTCCCCTTATGGGAGAGGAGACTAGCCCGTGCGTTAATCAATTAATGCGGAATAATTCATTAACAATTGCGTAAAACAATTTAACAGTTTTATCATAACGGCGAATTCACCAAATGGTTCGCAAATCATTTTATAAAACCGAATTCACTCGTATTAATCATTATTCTTCCCGCAATTATTACCCAACTGGTACATACCCGACGCTGCGGGGGGATCGAAAGGAGAAAGACATGGCATTTGGCAGCGCGCCGCGCGGGATACCTCGTATTCTGCAGTGGCTTCTTGCCGGACTGATGATGCTCATCGGTCTGGCCGTCGGCGGGTTGGGCTTTAAGCTCGCCACCGTAGGCGGAAGTGGATACTTCCTGATCATGGGCGTGGTGATGGTGATTGCCGCGATCCTGATTTTCCTCAACCGCACCAGCGGGATCGTGCTTTACAGCATCGCATTTATTGTCTCGCTGTTCTGGGCGGTAAGCGATGCGGGCTGGGATTTCTGGCCGCTGTTCTCTCGCCTGTTTACCTTTACCGTTCTGGCCTTCCTCTGCGCCAACGTCTGGCCTTTCCTGCGTGCTGCGAACCGCAGCGCCGCGAACAAGGCGCCCGCTTTTGGCGTCGCGGCCGTGCTCGCGGTGGCCATGCTGATCAGCCTGGGCTGGATGTTTAAGCCGCAAACCCTCGTGGCAGCGAACGAACCCGTGCCGGTGAAACCCGTCGCACCCGGCGAGCAGCAAAAGAACTGGGAGCACTGGGGCAACACAACCCACGGCGACCGTTTCGCCGCGCTGGACCAGATTAACAAGCAAAACGTCAGCTCGCTGAAGGTCGCGTGGGTTGCGCACACCGGCGATATTCCGCAGAGCAACGGCTCGGGCGCGGAAGATCAGAACACGCCTCTGCAGATTGGCGACACGCTGTACGTCTGTACCCCATACAGCAAAGTGCTGGCGCTGGACGTAGATTCCGGTAAAGAAAAATGGCGTTATGATTCCAAAGCCACCGCACCGAACTGGCAGCGCTGCCGCGGTCTGGGCTACTTTGAAGATCATGTAAACGTGACGGCGTCACAGACCGGGACATCACCAGCGGCATGCCCTCGCCGCCTGTTCCTGCCCACCACCGATGCCCGTCTGATTGCCATCAACGCGGATAACGGCAAGGTCTGCGAAGACTTTGGCGACCATGGCACCGTGGATCTGAGCGTCGGCATGGGCGAGATCAAGCCCGGGTATTATCAGCAGACCTCCACGCCGCTGGTTGCCGGGAACGTTGTCGTCGTCGGCGGTCGCGTCGCGGATAACTACTCTACCGGCGAACCGCCGGGCGTGGTGCGTGCCTACGACGTTCACACCGGTAAGCTGGCCTGGGCGTGGGATCCGGGTAATCCGAACCTGACCGGCCTGCCGCCGGAAGGCCAGACCTACACCCGCGGCACGCCGAACGTCTGGTCAGCCATGTCTTATGATGCAAAACTCAATCTGATTTATTTGCCAACCGGCAACGCCACGCCAGACTTCTGGGCGGGCGAGCGTACCGCGCTGGACGATAAGTATAGCTCCTCCATCGTCGCCGTCGACGCGACCACCGGTCAGGTGCGCTGGCATTTCCAGACCACCCACCACGATCTGTGGGATTTCGACCTGCCTTCCCAGCCGCTGCTGTACGATCTGCCAGACGGTAAAGGCGGCACCACGCCGGTGCTGGTGCAGACCAGCAAGCAGGGCATGATCTTCATGCTTAACCGCGAAACCGGCAAGCCGGTGGCGAAGGTGGAAGAACGCCCCGTTCCGGCGGGTAACGTTGAGGGTGAACGCTACTCCCCCACCCAGCCGTACTCCGTTGGCATGCCGATGATTGGCAACCAGACGCTGACCGAGTCCGACATGTGGGGCGCGACGCCTGTTGACCTGCTGCTGTGCCGCATTCAGTTTAAAGAGATGCGTCATCAGGGCGTCTTCACCCCGCCGGGTCTCGACCGTTCCCTGCAGTTCCCTGGCTCACTCGGCGGAATGAACTGGGGCAGCGTCTCCGTTGACCCGAACAACAGCCTGATGTTCGTCAACGATATGCGCCTGGGCCT
This sequence comes from Enterobacter sp. C6, assembly GCF_008122455.1. Classification (NCBI taxonomy): domain Bacteria; kingdom Pseudomonadati; phylum Pseudomonadota; class Gammaproteobacteria; order Enterobacterales; family Enterobacteriaceae; genus Enterobacter; species Enterobacter sp. C6. The sequence continues at coordinate 3,059 of NZ_QPFW01000211.1, read as the reverse complement.
GGCAAACTACATGGTACCGCGCGCGAACGTGGCGAAAAACGCCAGCGGCATCGAGATGGGGATTGTCCCAATGGACGGCACGCCGTTCGGTGCGATGCGTGAACGCTTCCTGTCACCGCTGGGCATTCCATGCCAGAAGCCGCCGTTTGGCACCATGTCAGCCGTTGACCTGAAAACCGGCAAGCTGGTGTGGCAGGTACCTGTCGGCACGGTGGAAGATACCGGCCCGCTGGGCATTCGCATGCACATGCCAATCCCAATCGGTATGCCGACGCTGGGCGCATCGCTCTCTACCCAGTCCGGCCTGCTGTTCTTCGCCGGTACCCAGGATTTCTACCTGCGCGCGTTTGATACCGCCACCGGGAAAGAGATCTGGAAAGACCGTCTGCCTGTCGGCAGCCAGTCTGGCCCGATGACCTACGTGTCGCCGAAAACCGGTAAGCAGTACATCATCATTAACGCCGGTGGCGCCCGCCAGTCGCCGGATCGCGGTGATTACGTTATCGCGTACGCGTTACCCGATAAGAAATAAGATGTGAAAAAGGGACCGAAAGGTCCCTTTTTTGTAGGTCAGATTTTGTAGGTCGGGTAAGCGAAGCGCCACCCGACACGGCTGGCAACTCAGAACGTCTCCCAGTTATCCCCGGAAACTACCGCCGCCGGGCGCAACGGTGCATTCTTCGCCACTGGCGCAGAGATCACCGCGCGGCCCGACTTTGCACCGTTCAACCGAAACGCGCCAACCGCCTCGGTCAGACGCGCGCCCTGTTCTTCCAGAGACGCCGCCGCCGCGGAGGCTTCTTCCACCAGCGAGGCGTTCTGCTGGGTCACTTTATCCATCTCAGAAATCGCCTGGCTCACCTGCACAATACCGCGACTCTGCTCATCGGACGCCGCGGCGATCTCCAGCATGATGTCGGTGACGCGTTTCACCGCGTCGACGATTTCATTCATGGTGTTACCGGCGGCGACAACCTCGCCGGAGCCCTGGTCAATCAGCGAAACCGATTCGTTAATCAGGCTTTCAATCTCTTTTGCGGCATTCGCACTGCGGCTTGCCAGAGTGCGCACTTCACTTGCCACCACGGCAAATCCGCGCCCCTGTTCACCCGCACGTGCCGCTTCTACCGCCGCGTTAAGCGCCAGGATATTGGTCTGGAACGCAATGCTGTTAATCACGGCGGTAATCTCAGAGATCTTCTTCGAGCTGCTGGAGATATTGCCCATGGTTTTCACCACGCCGGAGACCATCTGGCCGCCGCGGCTGGCTTTACCGGAGGCATCTTCCGCCAGCTTGCTGGCGTGATGGGCGTTATCGGCGTTCTGCTTCACCGTCGCGGTCAGCTGTTCCATGCTCGCGGCGGTCTGCTCAATGGCTGCAGCCTGCTGCTCAGTGCGCGAAGAGAGATCGGTGTTACCGGCAGAAATTTCGCTGGTGCCGCGGTAGATCTCCTCCGCCCCCTGACGTACGGTGCCCACGGTATTTTCAAGCGAGTGCTGCATGGTTTGCAGATCGCGCGCCAGGCGGCCAATTTCGCTGCGCCCCGCCACGTCGTCCGGCATCGTCAGGTCGCCTTTGGCGATATTCTCGATACGTTTCGCTGCACGCTGCAGCGGATTGATTACCGTGCGGCGCAGCACGACAAAGGTCATCGCCGTCAGCGCCAGCGCCAGCACAAACGCGCCTACCATAAACATCAGGCCCAGCTGCGTGCGGCTGTGCGCCTGCGCCGTCAGCGCATTCGCACGGTCGGTACGGATCTTAATCGCCTTCAGCAGAACGGCGTTGTAAGCGTCATCCAACGGGCGCGCCGTTTCGTTTTCGTGGTTGATGATCGCTTCGAACATGCCGTTTTTGGCAAATTTCACCATCGGCTGCATGCCCGCGATATAGGCGTCGTACCGCGCCTTGAGATCCGCTTCCAGCGCTTCACCCTCAGCGGTGCGCACGGCACGATTCATATAGGCGGTAAAGCTCTCCTGGGACTGCTTAATGCGCGTTTCCGCCTCGCTGATGTTCTGCTTCATGGCGTCCATCTCCGCGATACGGCTTGCCGCACCGGCGTGGATCAGGTTGATACGCGCGGTTCGCAGATGGTTTGAGCTGTTCGACAGCCCCATACGCACCTGAATTTCGGATGTGACATCCTGCTGATCGCGATCGGCCTGCAGCAGGAAATACCCCGCAAGACCCGAGCTCAAGGCAAACAGAAGAATAATGCCACCGAGAATGGAGGAAAACAGCGGAACCAGCCTGATGTGATGCAAGAAGCTCAGCTTGCGCTGCGCCAGCATCGAAGTAGTGTTGTCCATGACCGTCGACTCTCTTGTAGGGAAGATGCGTAAAAACACGCCTGTTAAATAGTCATCGGCACGGCACAGATTAAGATTACGGCTAAAAACGCCGCACTGGTCACACTTTAGAGAAGATTATTAAAGAAACGCCAGCGGCGAAAAACCGCTGGCAGAAGAGTTACTTGTCACCGAAATGGATAACGGTACGGATGGATTTTCCTTCGTGCATCAGATCGAACGCCTCGTTGATCTGCTCCAGCGGTAAGCGATGGGTAATGAACGGATCGAGCTGAATCTTGCCGACCATGGCATCTTCAACCATACCCGGAAGCTGGGTACGCCCCTTCACGCCGCCAAACGCGGAACCACGCCATACGCGCCCGGTGACCAGCTGGAATGGACGGGTTTTAATCTCCTGCCCCGCTCCGGCCACGCCAATAATGATGCTCTCGCCCCAGCCTTTGTGGCAGCACTCCAGCGCGGAACGCATCACGTTGACGTTGCCGATACACTCGAAGCTGAAGTCCACGCCGCCGTCGGTCATCTCAACGATGACGTCCTGAATCGGTTTTTCGTGATCTTTCGGGTTCACGAAATCGGTCGCGCCCATTTCACCCGCCAGCCTGAATTTCTCCGGGTTGGTGTCGACCGCGATGATACGACCGGCCTTCGCCTGCACCGCGCCCTGAATCACCGCCAGACCAATGCCGCCGAGACCGAACACCGCCACGGTATCGCCCTCTTTGACTTTTGCCGTGTTATGC
>NZ_QPFW01000210.1:0-32284 GCF_008122455.1 Enterobacter sp. C6 | reverse complement strand
GGTTATCCCCGCCGCTTTCAACGAAGATCAGATCCAGGTTGCCGAACTTCTCGCTGAGCGCTTCCACCGCCGCCAGGTTCATTGAGGCGTCTTCGCGGATGGCGGTATGCGGACAGCCGCCCGTCTCCACGCCCACGATGCGCTCCGGCGCCAGCGCGCCCGCCTCGGTCAGGATGCGTTGATCCTCTTTGGTGTAGATATCGTTGGTTACCACCGCAAGATGATAGGTATCGCGCATCGCCTTGCAGAGCGCTTCCAGCAGCGCGGTTTTGCCCGACCCTACCGGGCCACCCACGCCCACGCGCAGGGGATGTTTGTAATCAGCCATATTGACTCCTCAGGAACGGAATAGTCGTGAATATTGGGTTTCGTGGCGTGCGGAGGCGATGGCGGACAGCGGCGTTGCTGCTCCCAGCGCGTCGTCGCGACGTAAAAATGCCTGTTCAAAACCAGCGGCGTAGTGGTCGCTCAGTTCGATAATCAGCTGCTGTGCGGCCTGCTGCCCAAACGGCACCAGCTTGACGCCTGCCATCACCGCGCTCTCAATCCAGCTGTATCCCAGGCTCAGCGCCAGCTCGCGCACGTTAATGCCCCAGCGTACGCCGAGCCAGGCCATGCCGCAGAGCTGGCTTTGCATAAACAGCGGCAGCCATTCGGGCGGACAGTCAGGTTCCCAGCTCTTAATCAGTCGCGTAAAGGCCGCCCCACGGTTGCGCTCCTCTTCGCGCAGCTCGCGCGTTTCACGGCAGGCGAGAAGGTATGCCGTCCAACGTTTTGCATTTGTAAGAGAGGATTGCTCACAGGCCTGATAAAGACGGATAAACAGCGGCAGATCGACGCAGAAAAAGCTCTGCTCCATCTGCTGTATTTGCCAGTGTTTAAAGGCCCCGTCGTCCGTGACCCAGCCCGCCTCAACGGCCCACTCCAGCCCCTGCGACCAGGTAAACGACCCGACCGGCAGGCTGCTGCTGGAGAGCTGCATCAGGCGCAGCCTCTGGCGGGCGTGCTCCATCAGCTCATCAGCGCCAGCAGGGCGGAGACAATCAGTCCGCCGCCGAAGGTTTTACGCAGGCCGTCGTGACGGCGCAGCAGCAGCCCTGCGGCAAAGCTGGCGCACAGCACCGCGGCGCTGGCCAGCATAAACCCGCAGGTGAAGAGCCAGAAGCTGTGGCCGGACATCTCCACGCCGTGCGCCCAGCCGTGGAACATCGCCAGGGCAGGCACCGCCAGCAGCAGACGGTTTTCCGTTTTAAACATCATCACGCCGCTGACCGCCAGCGAGGCGATAATCAGCATCTCCATGCCGCTGAAGCCGCCGAGCAGGCTGCCCGCAATGGCGCCGACAAGCATCATCCCGAGGGTCGCAAACGGCAGCAGGAGCTTGCGGCCGCTCAGCGCCGAGAGCACGCCTGTACCGGTCAGCATCAGGAGATGATCGAGCCCGGTCAGCGGATGGAGAAAACCGGCCTGAAAGCTGTCGGCGCCGTGGCCGGGATGCGCGAGCGCGGGAACGGAAAAAGCCAGCAGTAACAGCGGTAAATACTTGCGCATGATGGATCCTTAATGTGAATGAGCGTGAGAATGGCCGTGGCTGTGGGCATCGCTGGCGTACGCGCCCGCTTCCGGTTCAAACGGCAGGCTGGCGTAGGCCACCTCCAGCCCGAACTGGCGCAGCATGTCGTCGAGAACGTGGTCGTGGTGATAGCGCAGCTCGCCGGGCATGATCTGCAGCGGCACGTGGCGGTTGCCCAGGTGGTAGCAGGCGCGGGCGAGCAGGAACGGATCGGCACAGCGCACCACGGAGACCGACTCCGGGGCGGCGATCACTTCGATCACCTCGCTGCCGTCGTCGGTAGTCAGCAGGTCGCCCCCGCGCAGCAGCAGGCCGCGCGGCAGCATCAGCCCGGCTTCGCGGCCGTCGTTCAGCGCCACGCGGGCGCGGCTTTTCACCCGCACGTCAATCGGCAGCGTGACGCTGGCGGTAGTCTGATGCGCATGGTCCAGGCGTTGGGTTAAATAGATCATCATCACTCCTCAAAACAGGAAATAGCGTTGCGCCATCGGCAGAACGTCAGCCGGTTCGCTGGTAATCAGTTCGCCGTCGACGCGCACCTCGTAGGTTTGCGAGTCGACGGTGATGTTCGGCTGCAGCCCGTTGTGGATCATGTCCGCCTTTTTCACCGTCCGGCAGCCTTTCACCACCGCGGTGGCGCTCTGCAGGTTGAGCTGCTGCGGGATGCCGTTCGCACTGGCCGCCTGCGAGACAAACGTCAGTCGCGTGGCGTGGCGCGCGGCACCCAGCGATCCAAACATCGGGCGGTAATGCACCGGCTGCGGCGTGGGGATTGAGGCGTTGATATCCCCCATCGGCGCACAGGCGATCATCCCGCCCTTGACGATGGTGGCGGGTTTGACGCCGAAGAACGCCGGGGACCAGACCACCAGATCCGCCAGCTTGCCCGCCTCAATCGAACCCACTTCATGGGCGATACCGTGGGTCAACGCCGGGTTAATGGTGTACTTGGCGACATAGCGCTTCACGCGGAAGTTATCGTTCTCGCCTGTCTCTTCCGGCAGCGCGCCGCGCTGGACCTTCATGCGGTGCGCGACCTGCCAGGTGCGGATAATCACTTCCCCGACGCGGCCCATGGCCTGAGAGTCTGACGAGGTGAGCGAGAACGCGCCGATATCGTGCAGCACGTCTTCAGCGGCGATGGTCTCCCGGCGAATGCGGGATTCTGCAAACGCCACGTCCTCGGCGATATCCGGGTCGAGGTGATGGCAAACCATCAGCATGTCGAGATGCTCGTCGATGGTATTGACCGTGTAGGGCAGCGTCGGGTTGGTGGAAGAGGGCAGAATATTCGGGTGCGCGCAGGCGGTGATGATGTCCGGCGCATGGCCACCGCCCGCCCCTTCGGTGTGGAAGGTGTGGATGGTGCGCCCGGCGATGGCGGCCAGCGTGTCTTCGACAAACCCGGACTCGTTCAGCGTGTCGCTGTGCAGCGCCACCTGAATGTCCATCTCTTCGGCCACCTCCAGCGAGCAGTTGATCGCCGCAGGCGTCGCGCCCCAGTCTTCGTGGATTTTAAGCCCGATGGCGCCGGCGGCAATCTGCTCGCGCAGGGCGTCCGGACTGGAGCCGTTACCTTTGCCGAGCAGGCCGATATTCACCGGCAGCGTATCGGCAGCCTGCAGCATGCGGGCGATATACCACGGCCCCGGCGTGCAGGTGGTGGCGTTGGTGCCCGCCGCCGGTCCGGTGCCGCCGCCGATCATGGTGGTGACGCCGGAGATCAGCGCCTCTTCCGCCTGCTGCGGGCAGATCCAGTGGATGTGGGTGTCGATCCCGCCTGCGGTGACGATCTTTCCTTCGGCGGCAATCACTTCGGTTGCGGCACCAATCGGGATCGTCACGCCTGGCTGAATGTCCGGGTTTCCGGCTTTACCGACGGCAAAGATCCGCCCGTTCTTCACGCCGATATCGGCTTTCACGATCCCCCAGTGATCGACGATCAGTGCATTGGTGAGAACCAGATCCACGCAGCCGTCTGCGGTCATCTGCCCCTGACCCATGCCGTCGCGGATCACCTTCCCGCCGCCGAATTTAACCTCTTCGCCGTAGACCGTGAGATCGTCTTCCACTTCGATCCACAGCTCGCTGTCGGCCAGCCGCACTTTATCCCCGGTGGTGGGGCCAAACATATCGGCATAGGCCCGGCGTGAAATCTCAGCCATGTTTCACCTCGCCCATCACCTCGCCGCGAAAGCCGACAATGCGCTGCGCCCCCGCGACCTGAACCAGCGTGACTTCCCGCTTCTGGCCGGGCTCGAAGCGCACGGCGGTACCCGCCGGGATGTTCAGCCGGTAGCCTTTGGTGGCTTCCCGATCGAACTTCAGCGCCGAGTTGACCTCGTAAAAGTGGTAGTGCGATCCGACCTGGATCGGCCTGTCGCCGTGGTTTTCGACAATCACGGCTTGGGTTTCGCGCCCGACGTTGATCGCAATCGCGCCGGGCTGGATCTGATATTCGCCAGGGATCATCATGTGCTCCTTAGACGATCGGGTTGTGGACGGTGACAAGCTTCGATCCGTCCGGGAAGGTGGCTTCGACCTGAATATCCGGGATCATCTCCGGCACGCCCTCCATCACCTGGTCGCGCCTCAGGACGTGGCGGCCTGCCTCCATTAGCGCGGCGACGGTTTCACCATCGCGCGCGCCTTCCATAATGAAGGCGCTGATCAGCGCGACCGATTCCGGGTAGTTGAGCTTTACCCCGCGCGCAAGGCGGCGTTCGGCAACCAGCGCGGCGGTGAACAGCAACAGCTTGTCTTTTTCTCTGGGGGTCAGTTCCATAACGTTTCTCTTATGTCTGCCAGATACGCGGCGAACAGGCGGTTTTGGTGGTGAGAAGCGGGCGAAGCGACTGCCAGACGTCGCGCATCACCCGCTGACAAATCAGGTTATCGTGGGAGAGAAAACGCACCGACAGCAGGTCATCGGTGAGCGTTGCACCTGCATAATTTTCCAGCGGTGCGAGGCGTTCACGCACCGCCTCGAGATGTTCTTCCTGGGCAGGGTAGAACAGCAGCGTGCCGAGCCACGGATGCCCGGCGACGGGCGTGAGATCGCCGTCGCCAAGGTGCTGACGCTCAATCAGGCGCGGCTCGTCATCTACCCACACCTCAAGACGGCTCTCCAGCGTGCCGTGGCTGAAGGTTTCGTTTATCACCGGGCGGCCCAGGCAGTACAGCTCCCATGCCAGCAGCGTGCTGGAGGCCTTCAGGTGGAAGACGGAGCGCAGCGCGGCATTCGCGCCGGGAAAAATAATCGTGTCCTGCGGCAGCCACTCCAGGGTGGAATCTTCCTCGAGATAAAAATGCTGGCTCAGACGAGCCTGCGGGCCGCTGCTGCGATAGAATTTGCTGGCGCCGGGCATGGTGATAAGCGCATGGCTTTTGGCGTCCAGCCGAACGGAAATGTCCAGCGTGTCACCGCCCACAATCCCGCCCGGCGGGTGCAGCAGGTAAAGGTGGCAGGTTTCCCCTTCGGGGTAAAACGGACGTTGAACGGTGAGCGGCCCGACGTGGTGGGCGGAGTGCAGGAGGGTTTTCTCAGAAGTGTGACAAAACTGCAGGGCAAGCGATGCCTGCCAGCCTTTGTACGAATTATCAGTGACCTGAGCTGCTAACATGCTGCATCCATTTCCACACCATCGGGATACGTTTCAGTATGCCCTGGCGGAAATGAAGGCTGTCATATGAGTCGCTTATGGATAAAAAACCGGCTCTTGTGAGCCGGTTTGCGGGACTAGCGGTAATCCTCCGCATCCACATCATACCCGGACGGCTCCCAGCGGATTGCCAGCAGCGAGGCCAGGCCGATAAACGGCGCCAGCGCAATCACCCAGAACACGGCGGTATCCAGCGAGGCGACCAGCAGCGGGAACAGGAACAGCGACAGCGTCGAGCTGCTGCGCATCAGCGTCTGGTTGAGACCCACACCCACGCCGCGCAGCGAGGTCGGGTAGCTCAGCGAGGCGAACGTCATGGTATGTGCGCCCGGGCCGAAGCCCTGGCCGAACAGGAATAGCGCCAGCATCGCCACGGCGAGCACCCCTTCAGAGGCGCCTTCAGGGCGGCCAATCAGCGCCAGTCCCAGCAGCGCGACCAGCTGGCAGGCGTAACCCGCAAGCGACATCCGCCAGGCACCGAAACGCGGTACGTAGCGTACCGCCAGCAGTCCGCCAACGAAGGCAAACAGCAGGTTAAGCGCCAGAGATATCAGGATGGTGGTTAGTATCGACTGGACAAAGAAGCTGGATATGATCACCGGCAGACCAAACGCCACCGCGTTATAGGCGAACGAGGAGACGACGGACAGCAGCGTGGCGAGCGTCGTGCGCCGCAGATAGATCCCGCGGAACAGGTTCAGATAGTTTGACCATTTCGCTTTATTCACGACAGGTGCGGGCTGGCTGAGCGCATCCTGCGGCACGTGGGCATTGATGTTATACGACTGGCGTAAAATCGACGCCGCCTCTTTCAGGTTGCCCTGATTCGCCGCCCAGACCGGAGATTCGCTCATGTAGCGGCTGCGTATGGCGATAATCACCAGCGCGGGCACCGCGCCAAAGCCGAGAATCAAACGCCACAGCCAGTCGCTGTGGCTTTCCGGCAGCACGGCGTAGAAGAAAAGCACCAGCAGGTAGGAGATGCTGATGGCGGCATACCAGGTGGGGCACCACATCGCGACGCTGGAGGCCTTATTGCCGGGCCCTTTCAGCCTGGCGAACTCGCTTAAAAACGCCATCGCTACGGGAAGGTCGATCCCGACCCCGAGCCCCATCACAAAGCGGGCGCCCGCGAGCACATATTCGTTCGGGGCCAGTGCACAGGCGATGGCGGCGACGACAAAGAAGATCATATCAGCCATAAACACGCGGTAGCGCCCGATTTTGTCCGTGAGGTAACCGCCAAGCAGCGCCCCGACAATGGCGCCAAAGGTAATCGCCGAGGCCACCATACCGGTACCGGCGGGCGTCAGGTTAAATTCGCGGGTGATGTCTTTAATGCCGAATGCCAGCGCGCCCAGATCGTAAGCATCGAGGAAAATGCCGCCCAGCGCGATACCGACTACGATACGGGCGTTTGCCCGGCCCTGAGAACCGTCATTAACGAGGCGTGATACATCCGATGCACTGCGCACCCACTGGATGTCGCCATCAGGGGGAATACCTGCCGTTGAAAGGGGAGTAGATTCTGTGATTTCAGCCATTTTCTTCTTATGCGTTGTGTTGTGTCCCTAACAGTTACCACAGGCAGAAGGTGACCAAAATCACATTTGGCTATAAGGCATAACTAACCCTTCGGAGCGTCTTTTTTCTTTCTCTTGAGCTTCGTCCAGATTTTGGTCTCCTGACGACGCCACAGGCGCTGGATATTGTCGTGATGACGCAGCAGGATAAGACAGGAGAGCATCGACACCGGGAAGGTGAACTGGGGTTTGAACCACCAGACGTAGAATGGGGCGATCAGCGCGCTGACGATGGCGCCCAGCGACGAATAGCCGCTCAGAAGAATGGTCAGAAGCCAGGTCCCGGCCATGACGCCGGTTAAGTCCCAGCCAATGGGGGCAATGGCACCAAAGGCGGTCGCCACACCTTTGCCGCCTTTAAAGCCGAAGAATACGGGCCAGATGTGGCCGACGCAGGCAGCAATAGCAATGAGCCCCAGCCAGAACGGCGTGACGCCCAGCGCATACGCGCCCCAGACGGGTAGCATCCCTTTCAGAACATCAAAAATCAAAACCGCTACGGCTGCTCCCTTGCCGCCAATTCGTAGTACGTTGGTCGCCCCCGGATTCCCGGAACCATTTTCACGCGGGTCAGGTAACCCGGCAATGCGGCAGACCAGAATGGCGCTGGAGATTGAGCCGCAAAGATAGGCGAGGAGGATCATTCCAGGCGCGATTGCACTCATAACGCTGTTCCGTTTTGAAAAGGTATCTGTATTCTCAGCATCTGTGGATAATACGCATAATTCGCCGGAAGTGGTATCCGGTTTAGCCAAAAAGCAGGCAGGTCGTGATGGATATTGTATTTATAGAGCAACTTTCGGTAATCACCACTATTGGTGTTTACGACTGGGAACAGACCATCGAGCAGAAGCTGGTGTTCGATATCGAAATGGGCTGGGATAACCGCAAATCGGCAAAAAGCGATGACGTGAACGACTGTCTGAGCTATGCCGACATCAGTGAAACGGTCATCAACCATGTGGAAGGGCAACGTTTTGCGCTGGTCGAACGGGTGGCTGAAGAAGTCGCAGAATTGCTGCTGAAAAAATTTAACTCACCGTGGGTGCGCATCAAGCTGAGCAAGCCGGGCGCGGTGGCGCGCGCCGCCAACGTTGGCGTCATCATTGAGCGTGGCACAAATCTGAAAGGCAAGAATTAACGTCATAATTGCTAAACCAATTTAGGTTATACCGGTCTCAGGACTGTATCTTATCGGTTGTCCGTATGGGACACCGTTTTTTTATATCTTTTTAGGGGTTTATAGATGAGCGATATGCACTCGCTGCTGGTGGCGGCAATACTGGGTGTGGTCGAAGGATTGACGGAGTTTTTGCCGGTGTCCAGTACGGGCCATATGATTATCGTTGGCCATCTGCTGGGCTTTGAAGGGGATACCGCAAAAACGTTTGAAGTGGTGATCCAGCTGGGTTCGATTCTGGCGGTGGTCGTGATGTTCTGGCGCCGTCTGTTTGGTCTGATTGGTATCCATTTTGGCCGTCCGCCGCAGCACGAAGGGATGAGTAAAGGTCGCCTGTCGCTGATCCATATTCTGCTCGGGATGGTCCCGGCGGTGGTGCTGGGCCTGGTTTTCCACGACGCCATCAAATCGCTGTTTAACCCGATTAACGTGATGTACGCGCTGGTGGTGGGAGGCTTCCTGCTGATCGCCGCGGAAGTGCTGAAGCCAAAAACGCCGCGCGCGGAAGGGCTGGACGATATGACGTATCGTCAGGCGTTTATCATTGGCTGCTTCCAGTGTCTGGCGCTGTGGCCGGGCTTCTCACGTTCAGGCGCTACCATCTCCGGCGGGATGCTGATGGGCGTAAGCCGTTACGCCGCGTCAGAGTTCTCGTTCCTGCTGGCGGTGCCGATGATGATGGGCGCTACTGTACTCGACGTCTATAAGAGCTATCACTTCCTGACGGCTGGCGACATTCCGATGTTCGCCGTTGGCTTCATCACCGCGTTTATCGTGGCGCTGATTGCCATCAAAACCTTCCTGCAGTTGATTAAGCGTATCTCGTTTATTCCGTTCGCGATCTATCGCTTTATCGTCGCGGCTGCGGTGTACGTGGTCTTCTTCTGACCGATGGCCCTCAGTCTTTTGGCTGAGGGCAATGCTTTTCTTTCCAGTCAGACACCGCCTGAATTCGCCGTTTCGTGAGTTCTTCACGAATTTCCGGTCCTTTGAATCCCGCCTCGACAACGTCCTTCGTGGGCACCGCTTTCGCGACGTCCCAGGCTTTACGCAGTAAACGTCCCTGCGGGTAGTCGCACGCTTCAAACCCGGTACGCCCGCGCACGTCAGCTTCGCTGGTCAGCGCGATTTGCTCTACGCGCTGGGGTTTACGCCAGGCGTCGATGTTATCGAAAAGCTTAACGATGGTGGCCGGTTTCAGGATCGGGAAGGTGTGGATCAGATCGTGGAATTCGGCCACCAGTTTCGCCAGATCGCGGATCTCGTTCGGCACGCGCAGACGCTGGCACAGCCCCTCGACCAGCTTCACCCCTGCCGGACCGTGCCCGTGGTGGCGAGGCCAGAATTCTTTTGGCGTTAAGCCTTTGCCGAGATCGTGGCACAGGGTGGAAAAGCGCACGTCCACGTCAGGGCTGAGCATGGCCGCCATGCTCAGGGTCATCAGCGTATGTACGCCGGTATCAATTTCCGGGTGCCATTTTGCCGGGGCAGGTACGCCAAACAGCGCGTCTATTTCCGGGAACAGCACCTTCAGCGCGCCGCAGTCGCGCAGGACCTGGAAAAAGACCTGCGGGTTACGCGTGGTGAGGGCATTTTCCGTCTCTTTCCAGACGCGCTCTGGCGTCAGGTGTTCCAGCTCGCCCGCCTCGGTCATGGCGGTCATCAGCGCCATTGTCTCATCGGCAATACGGAAACTGAGATGGGCGTAACGCGCGGCAAAGCGCGCCACGCGCAGCACGCGGAGCGGATCTTCAGAAAACGCCGGGGAGACGTGACGTAAAAGACGGTTGCGCAGATCGTCCTGACCGCCATAGGCGTCAACGATCTGCCCGTGCTCGTCCTGCGCCAGCGCGTTGATGGTGAGATCGCGGCGCAGGAGATCTTGCTCCAGCGTCACGTCCGGCGCGGCATAGCAGGTGAAGCCCGTATAGCCCGAGCCCGATTTCCGCTCGGTACGCGCCAGGGCATACTCTTCACGGCTTTTCGGGTGCAGGAAAACGGGAAAATCGCGGCCTACCTGCTGGTAGCCCGCGTCGAGCATCTCTTCAGGGGTGGCGCCAACCACCACCCAGTCTTTATCTTTGACCGGCAGACCTAACAACGCATCACGTACCGCACCACCGACCAGATAACTCTTCACGCCCCACTCTCCCGTTTTCTCTTTTCCAGAATGATACGTAAGTCTGGCAGAGAAGACGAATTAGTTCATCCAGCGGTCTTTACGCTTACGGCTTGGGATCAGATGCGGCAGGACCAGACCCAGTACCAGACCCACGCCCAGCACGCCACCGCCATACATAAACCACTGCATGATAATGGTGCGCTGTTTGTCGTCGAGCTGCAGGTTGGCGGCATTCACTTTCTTCTGCGCGACAATCAGCTCGTTTTTCAGTTTCTGGTTCTCTTCTTTCAGGCCGTTAATCACACCGTCGCTTTGCGCCACTTTCTGCTGCATTTCAGCGGTGCGCTGGTTCCAGGTGCCGTCGATGTTGTTCAGCTTGTCGGTCAGGGTCTTCACCTGGTTTTCCAGATCCGGCACGCGCGTGCGCAGGCTTGGCACGGTGCTCAGCTCTTTCAGCGGGATCCAGGAAGTACGACCGGTACTGTCGCGAACCTGACCGTAGTTGGTGTCCGCATTGGTTTGTAACAGGGTGACTTCCTCGCCGGCATTTACCGTGCCCACGAGGCGATAATTATCTCCGGGGCCACTGCGTACCCAGGTGTTCAGTTCGTCAGAAACGTAACGCTTTTCTTCAGCGTGCACGGCGGTTGCGGCGCTAAAAGCGAGTAAAGTAAGTCCAATCAGGCGTAATTTAAGCATCATTAGTCGTTATTTTCATAAATAGTGGAACGATAGTAGTGGCAACAGTGTCTCTACGCAAAGCATTCGTCAGCAATCAGAATCATCTGTGTCACGACTCTACACATTTACGCCCGACAAATTGCTCATTGCATGGCAATTTCGCGCAAAATACTATGTACTGACAAACAAATGGCGAGGAAGTTCGCCCTCATTGACGCGTCTGTGACGCACGCAAAAGTACAAGGCTATGGCACAAGAAATCGAATTAAAGTTTATCGTCGAAAAAGACAGCGTTGACGCACTCCGCCAGCATCTGCATACGCTTTCCGGCGAACACCATGCACCGGTACAGCTGCTTAATATCTATTACGAAACGCCAGACAACTGGCTGCGCCGCCACGATATGGGGCTGCGTATCCGCGGCGCGGGCGGGCGCTACGAGATGACGATGAAAATTGCCGGCCGCGTGGTCGGCGGCTTACATCAGCGCCCGGAATACAATATCGACATCAGCAAGCCAGAACTTGAGCTGGAACGTTTCCCGGCGGAGGTCTGGCCGGAAGGCGAGCGGCCTTCCACGCTGGCGGAACAGGTACAGCCGCTGTTCAGCACCGATTTCTGGCGCGAAAAATGGCTGGTGACGGAAGGCAAAAGCCGCATCGAAATCGCCCTCGATCTGGGGGACGTGAAGGCGGGTGAGTTCCAGGAACCGATTTGCGAACTGGAGCTTGAGCTGCTGGAAGGTGACGCAAATGACGTGCTGAAGCTGGCGCGCAGGCTGGTAAACCAGTCCGGATTACGTCAGGGAAGCCTGAGTAAAGCCGCGCGAGGTTACCATCTGGCCGCCGGAAATGCGCCGCGCGTGCTGAAAGAGACGACCATTTTGCACGTTGCGCCGAAAGCCAGCGTTGAACAGGGTCTGGAAGCCGCGCTGGAGCTGGCGCTTTCTCAGTGGCAATATCATGAAGAGCTGTGGGTGCGGAATGTGAAAAACGCCAAATCCCACGTGCTGGCGGCGATTGCTCTGGTGCGCCATACCCTTGCGCTGTTCGGCGGTATTGTTCCTCGCAAAGCGAGCGCTCACTTACGTGACCTGCTGACGCAGACCGAAACGCTGATGCTCTCCGATGTCTCGGCGCAAACGGCGATCTACAGCCCGCAAACCGCCACGGCAAAACTGGCGCTGACCGAGTTTCTGGTGACGCGCGGCTGGCGCGCCTTCCTGGATGCGAAAGCAGAGGCCAAAATCGCGGAAAACTTTAAGCGTTTCGCGGATATTCATCTTTCCCGTCATGCCGCTGAACTGAAGAGCACCTTTGCCTATCCGCTCGGCGATAAGTATGGCGATCAGCTTCCCCGTCTGTCGCGCAACATCGACAGCATGCTGCTCCTTTCCGGTGCCTACGACGGGCCACAGGCGCAGGCGTGGCTGGAAAACTGGCAGGGGCTGAAGCATGCCATCGAAACCCGCCAGCATATTGAGATTGAGCATTTCCGTAACGAGGCCATTTCGCAGGAGCCGTTCTGGCTGCACAGCGGAAAACGTTAACTCTGGCAAGGAACCCCTAAAATGCCGCTTTCTTCACCGTTACAGCAGCAGTGGCAGACCGTGTGCGAACGTCTGCCTGAGTCATTACCGGCGTCATCGTTAAGCGAGCAGGCGAAAAGCGTGCTCGCCTTCAGTGATTTTGTGCAGGAAAGCATCACCGCCTACCCGGACTGGCTGATGGAGCTTGAGAACGCACCGCCGCAGGCGGACGAGTGGCGGTACTATGCCGGCTGGCTGCAGGCCGCACTCGAAGACGTAGCGGATGAGACGACGCTGATGCGCGTCCTGCGTCAGTTCCGCCGTCGGGTGATGGTGCGCATTGCCTGGGCTCAGGCGCTGGAGCTGGTGAGCGAAGAGAGTACGCTGCAGCAGCTAAGCGAGCTGGCGCAAACGCTGATTGTCGCCGCGCGCGACTGGCTCTACGCCGCCTGCTGTAAAGAGTGGGGCACGCCGTGCAGCGAGGAAGGGGTTCCTCAGCCGCTGTTGATTCTGGGGATGGGCAAGCTGGGCGGCTGCGAGCTGAACTTCTCCTCCGATATCGACCTGATTTTTGCCTGGCCTGAGAACGGCTCCACGCGCGGCGGCCGTCGCGAGCTGGACAACGCCCAGTTCTTTACCCGCCTCGGTCAGCGTCTGATTAAGGCGCTGGATCAGCCCACGCAGGACGGTTTTGTTTACCGCGTGGACATGCGCCTGCGGCCGTTCGGTGACAGTGGCCCGCTGGTGCTGAGCTTTGCCGCGCTGGAAGATTATTACCAGGAGCAGGGGCGCGACTGGGAGCGTTATGCGATGGTTAAAGCGCGGATCATGGGCGACAGCGACGACGCCTACGCCAACGAGCTGCACGCCATGCTGCGCCCGTTCGTGTTCCGTCGCTATATCGACTTCAGCGTCATCCAGTCCCTGCGCAATATGAAAGGGATGATCGCCCGTGAGGTTCGCCGTCGTGGGCTGAAGGACAACATCAAGCTTGGCGCGGGCGGCATTCGCGAAATCGAATTTATCGTCCAGGTCTTCCAGCTGATTCGCGGCGGGCGTGAGCCGTCGTTACAGTCCCGTTCACTGCTGCCGACGCTGAGCGCCATCGAGCAGCTGCACCTGCTGCCGGACGGCGACGCGCAAACCCTGCGCGAGGCCTATCTGTTCCTGCGTCGTCTGGAAAACCTGCTGCAAAGTATCAACGACGAACAGACTCAGACCCTGCCGGGGGATGACCTTAACCGGGCGCGTCTGGCCTGGGGGATGCGCGTGGACGACTGGTCAACGCTGACCGAACGGCTCGATGCCCATATGGCAGGCGTGCGCCGCATCTTTAACGAACTGATCGGTGATGACGAAAGCGAATCGCAGGACGATGCGCTTTCCGAGCACTGGCGCGAGCTGTGGCAGGATGCGCTCCAGGAAGATGACACGACCCCCGTGCTGGCGCACCTGAGTGACGATGCCCGGCATCGCGTGGTGGCGCTAATCGCGGATTTCCGTCTCGAACTGAACAAACGCGCCATTGGCCCGCGCGGTCGACAGGTGCTGGATCACCTGATGCCGCACCTGCTGAGCGAGGTCTGCTCGCGAGCGGATGCGCCGGTGCCGCTGTCGCGCATGATGCCGCTGCTGAGCGGGATCATCACGCGCACCACGTACCTTGAACTTTTGAGCGAGTTTCCGGGGGCGCTGAAGCATCTGATTACGCTCTGCGCCGCCTCGCCGATGGTGGCCAACAAGCTGGCGCGCTATCCGCTGCTGCTGGATGAACTGCTCGACCCGAACACCCTGTATCAACCCACGGCGACGGATGCCTACCGGGACGAGCTGCGTCAGTATCTGCTGCGCGTGCCGGAAGAAGACGAAGAGCAGCAGCTGGAGGCGCTGCGGCAGTTTAAGCAGGCGCAGATGCTGCGCGTGGCGGCTGCGGATATCGCCGGAACGCTGCCGGTGATGAAAGTGAGCGATCACTTAACCTGGCTCGCGGAGGCGATCATCGACGCGGTAGTGCAGCAGGCGTGGGTGCAGATGGTGGCCCGCTACGGCCAGCCGAAGCACCTTGCTGACCGTGAGGGGCGAGGGTTTGCCGTGGTCGGTTATGGCAAGCTTGGCGGCTGGGAGCTGGGATACAGCTCCGATCTGGATTTAATCTTCCTGCACGACTGCCCGGTTGACGTGATGACCGACGGCGAGCGCGAGATTGACGGGCGTCAGTTCTACCTGCGCCTGGCGCAGCGCATCATGCACCTGTTCAGCACCCGCACCTCGTCGGGCATTTTGTATGAAGTCGATGCGCGCCTGCGTCCGTCCGGCGCGGCGGGCATGCTGGTGACCTCAACGGAATCCTTCGCCGATTACCAGAAGAATGAAGCCTGGACGTGGGAGCATCAGGCGCTGGTGCGCGCCCGCGTGGTGTATGGCGATCCGCAGCTCAAAACGCAGTTCGATGCCATCCGTAAGGACGTCATGACCACCTCACGCGAGGGCAGTACGCTGCAGACCGAAGTGCGCGAGATGCGCGAGAAAATGCGCGCGCATCTCGGCAATAAACACCGCGATCGTTTTGATATCAAAGCCGACGAGGGCGGGATCACCGATATTGAGTTCATTACCCAGTATCTGGTGCTGCTCCACGCCCACGACAAGCCGAAGCTGACCCGCTGGTCTGATAACGTGCGCATTCTGGAACTGCTGGCGCAAAACGACATCATGGACGAACAGGAGGCGCAGGCCTTAACCCGCGCCTACACGACGCTGCGCGACGAGCTTCATCACCTGGCGCTGCAGGAGGAACCGGGGCACGTGGCGCTGGACTGTTTCACTGCTGAACGCGCTCAGGTAACGGCCAGCTGGCAGAAGTGGCTGGTGGAACCGTGCGTAACAAATCAAGTGTGATATTATCGCGCGCAAATTGTGAATCTTTCTGGAGTCAGGAATGAAAGTAACACTGCCAGAGTTTGAACGTGCTGGGGTAATGGTTGTTGGGGATGTGATGCTGGATCGCTACTGGTATGGACCGACCAGCCGCATCTCTCCGGAAGCACCGGTACCGGTGGTAAAGGTCGACACCATTGAAGAGCGTCCCGGCGGCGCGGCAAACGTGGCGATGAACATTGCCTCTCTGGGCGCGCACTCGCGTCTGGTGGGCTTGACCGGCATCGACGATGCGGCGCGCGCGCTGAGTAAGTCGCTGGCGGACGTGAACGTGAAGTGCGACTTCGTTTCGGTTCCGACCCACCCGACCATCACCAAGCTGCGCGTGCTGTCTCGCAACCAGCAGCTGATCCGCCTCGACTTTGAAGAAGGGTTCGAAGGCGTTGATCCCGAGCCGCTGCACGAGCGCATTAACCAGGCGCTGGGCAATATCGGCGCGCTGGTGCTGTCCGACTACGCGAAAGGCGCGCTGGCGAGCGTGCAGACGATGATCCAACTGGCGCGTAAGGCCAGCGTACCGGTGCTGATCGACCCGAAAGGCACCGACTTTGAGCGCTATCGCGGCGCGACGCTGCTGACGCCAAACCTCTCCGAGTTTGAGGCGGTGGCGGGCAAGTGCAAAACCGAGGAAGAGCTGGTTGAGCGCGGCATGAAGATCATTGCTGACTTTGAGCTGTCCGCGCTGCTGGTGACCCGCTCCGAGCAGGGGATGACGCTGCTGCAGCCGGGCAAGGCACCGCTGCATATGCCAACCCAGGCGCAGGAAGTGTACGACGTGACCGGTGCCGGTGATACGGTGATCGGCGTGCTGGCGGCGACGCTGGCCGCAGGAAACTCCCTGGAAGAGGCGTGCTACTTCGCTAACGCCGCGGCGGGTGTGGTCGTTGGTAAGCTCGGTACCTCAACCGTTTCCCCAATCGAGCTGGAAAACGCGGTGCGCGGCCGTGCGGACACCGGTTTCGGTGTGATGACCGAAGACGAGCTGAAGGTGGCCGTCGCCGCCGCGCGCAAGCGCGGTGAGAAAGTGGTAATGACCAACGGTGTGTTCGACATTCTGCACGCGGGTCACGTCTCCTATCTGGCGAATGCGCGCAAGCTGGGCGATCGCCTGATTGTGGCGGTCAACAGCGATGCGTCGACCAAACGTCTGAAGGGTGAAACGCGTCCGGTGAACCCGCTGGAGCAGCGTATGATCGTGCTCGGCGCGCTGGAGGCCGTGGACTGGGTGGTGTCGTTTGAAGAAGATACCCCGCAGCGCCTGATTGCCGGTATTCTGCCGGACCTGCTGGTGAAAGGCGGGGATTACAAGCCGGAGCAAATCGCGGGCAGCGAAGAGGTCTGGGCCAACGGCGGCGAGGTGATGGTGCTCAACTTTGAGGACGGGTGTTCCACCACCAACATCATCAGGAAGATCCAGAAAGACAGTCAGTAAAAAAAACGGGCCAGTTGGCCCGTTTTTTTTTCACCCTCTCCCACAGGGAGAGGGCTGGGGTGAGGGCATCAGGCCGCACTTACTCCTGGTTATCCACCGGCGGAATAGCCGGCGCCGGCTTCACTTCTTCCGGCGCATTGCGGTTTTCCAGCTCGGTCAGACGCTGTTCCAGCAGCGCCAGCTTCTCGCGGGTGCGCAGCAGAACCTGGGTCTGCACGTCAAATTCTTCACGGCTGACTAAATCAAGGCGAACCAACTGCGCCTGCAGCGTCTGGCGGATTTTCTTCTCAACGTCATCACCAAATTCACGAATGCCTTTTGGCATAGATTCATGAACCTGACGCGCGATCTGCTCAATTTTTTTCGGGTCAATCATTGTCGTTTCCCTTGATGGAAAGGTGTTAGTGTCCATTGTAGCGCGTCATGCCCGGGGTAAACAAAATTGTTTGATGCTTATGCATTGCCCAGGATAATCAATAGCGTTATAGTTATCTCGCTTATTCTCAGGGCGGGGCGAAATTCCCCACCGGCGGTAAATCAGCGTGACGCTGAAAGCCCGCGAGCGCTTTGGGTGAAAACTCAAAGGTCAGCAGATCCGGTGTAATTCCGGGGCCGACGGTTAGAGTCCGGATGGGAGAGAGTAACGATCCAGTCGGGCATGGGCCCGCTCACGTTATCTTTTTGCCGCTTATACGGCGCTCCTAAGACTGCCCTGATTCTGGTAACCATAATGTTAATGAGGTTTTTTTACCATGAATCAGACGCTACTTTCCTCTTTTGGCACTTCAACTCAACGTGTTGAACATGCACTGGATGCACTGCGCGAAGGCCGCGGTGTGATGGTGCTTGACGATGAAAACCGTGAAAACGAAGGCGACATGATTTTCGCCGCCGAAAACATGACCGTTGAACAGATGGCGCTGACCATCCGTCACGGCAGCGGCATCGTATGCCTGTGTATTACCGAAGATCGTCGTAAGCAGCTCGAGCTGCCGATGATGGTCGAAAACAACACCAGCGCCTTTGGTACCGGTTTTACCGTGACTATTGAAGCGGCGCATGGCGTGACCACCGGTGTGTCTGCGGCTGACCGTCTGACCACCGTACGTGCCGCGATTGCTGACGGTGCGAAGCCATCCGATCTGCATCGTCCAGGCCACGTCTTCCCACTGCGCGCGCAGGCGGGCGGCGTCCTGACCCGCGGCGGTCACACCGAAGCGACCATCGACCTGGTGACGCTGGCGGGCTTCAAACCTGCGGGTGTGCTGTGTGAACTGACCAACGATGACGGCACTATGGCGCGCGCGCCGGAGTGCATCACCTTTGCGCGTCTGCACAACATGCCGGTGGTAACGATTGAAGATCTGGTGGAGTATCGCCAGGCGCACGAGCGCAAAGCCAGCTGATAATAAAAACGCCGGGATATCCCGGCGTTTTTTTACCCGATTCCTGCGGTCTGCAGCAGAACCAGGCTTAATCCCATCACCGACATTCCGCACAGCACGCCATAGCTGGGGTTGTTGTTAGGATCTATCTCCTTCGCCAGCGGCATCAGTTCATCCACCGAAAGTGCAACCATGATCCCGGCTACCGCTGCCATAATCGCCGCCATCACTACCGGAGAGACCAGGCTACCAAGGATCAGCCAGGCCAGCACGCCGCCAAGGATTTCGGCCATCCCGGAAATACCTGCCCAGAACACTGCGGTGCGTTTCGAGCCCGTGGCGGCATAGACCGGTCCGGCGACGGCCAGTCCTTCAGGAATATTGTGTAAGGCCACCGCCAGTGCGATGCCAAAGCCCATTTCCAGATTGCTGCTGGCCGTCACGTAGGTGGCGACCCCTTCCGGGAAATTATGCAGGCTGATGCCCAGCGTCAGCAGAACCGCCGTTCGCTTAATATTCCGCGGCATGGGCGTTACGTTTTTCTGCATTAAATCCTGCGGATGCGCGTGCGGCAGCATCCGGTCGAGGGCAAAGTACCCCAGCAGGCCAAAAACAAACATGCCGTAACCCAGCAGCGGAGACATGCCTTCTGTGCCCAGCGCGGCAGGCAGCATCTCCATCAGGGAGATGAGCAGCATGATCCCGGCAGCAAAGCCCAGCGAGAAGGCCAGTACGCGGTTAGAGGGCTTTTGACCAAGTACGCCGAGGATCGCACCGATAAAGGTCGCAGCGCCCGCGAGTATGGTCAGGATCAAGGGGACTGACATGCATAACTCCTTGTGATAATGATTCTCATTAATATAAATGATTCATTTCTGGCAAAGCGAGGGGCGAACCCCGGCTTTACACATTCCTTACATTCAAATTTCCTGATGATGATCTTCACGCTTATCTGCGTTCATCTTTGCCGGATTGCGCGTAATGTAGCACCATTAAATTGACACCTTCTGTAAGGATATCACCATGACTTCTTCCCGTATGCCAGCCCTGTTTTTAGGTCACGGCAGCCCTATGAACGTTCTGGAAGACAACGTCTATACCCGCGTATGGCGTAGCCTGGGCGAGACGTTGCCGCGTCCAAAAGCGATTGTGGTGGTATCCGCGCACTGGTTCACCCGTGGAACGGGCGTGACCGCCATGGAAGCGCCAAAAACCATTCATGATTTTGGCGGCTTCCCGCAGGCGCTGTATGACACGCATTATCCAGCCCCCGGCTCGCCTGAGCTGGCACAAAGGCTGGTGGATCTGCTGGCGCCTGTCCCTGTAACGCTGGATAAAGAAGCCTGGGGTTTTGACCATGGCTCCTGGGGCGTGCTGATTAAAATGTATCCTGATGCGGATATCCCGATGGTGCAGCTGAGCATCGACAGCACCAAACCGGCCGCCTGGCATCTGGAGATGGGCCGCAAGCTGGCAACGCTTCGTGATGAAGGCATCATGCTGGTGGCAAGCGGCAACGTGGTGCACAACCTGCGCACGGCGCGCTGGCACGGTGAGAATACGCCTTACCCGTGGGCGACCGCTTTTAACGACTACGTTAAAGCGAACCTGACCTGGCAGGGTTCGGCTGAGGAGCATCCGCTGGTGAACTATCTGGATCATGAGGGCGGTTCGCTCTCTAACCCGACGCCGGAACACTTCCTGCCGCTGCTGTACGTGCTTGGCGCGTGGGATGGTCAGGAGCCGGTTACGATCCCGGTCGACGGGATTGAGATGGGAAGCCTGAGTATGCTGTCGGTGCAGGTGGGGTAATAAAAGCAAAACGGCAACTTCAGGTTGCCGTTTTTAGTGTGTGCACCCTCTCCCTGTGGGAGAGGGCTGGGGTGAGGGCATCAGGCCGCAGTCTTACTCCACAAAAATATGCGGATAGAACCGCGACAGATCCTGCGTGATCAGCGCGCGATCTTCGCGAATGCCAATCCCGGCTGGCTGATCGTTGATGAGCCAGCTGCCAATCAGGGTATAGCTGTCGCCAAATTTCGGCAGCTGCCAGAACTCCTGGACGATCATCCCTTCTTCGCCGTAAGGCCCTTCAACCGCTTCCAGCGTCTTGCCGTTTTCGATAATCGACACGTTCGCACCTTCGCGGGAGAAGATCGGCTTAACGACGTATTTCTCCATTTGCGGGTAATCATCTTCCGCAAAATATGCTGGCAGCAGGTTAGGGTGATTCGGGAACATCTCCCAGAGCATCGGCAGCAGGGCTTTGTTAGAGATAATGCTCTTCCAGGCCGGTTCCAGCCAGCGCACGCCAGCATCTTCCAGCTTGGTGGAGAACATCTCGCGCAGCATATACTCCCACGGGTAGAGCTTGAACAGGTTGCTGATCACCTGATCCTGCATGTCCGTGAACTGACCTTTTTCACCCAGGCCGATATCCTCGATATAGAGGAACTCGGTCGCCACTTCCGCTTCGGCAGCGCAGTCCTGCAGATACTGAACCGTGCCACGGTCTTCTTCCGTGTCGCGGCAGCAGGCGAGATGCAGCAGGTTGAAGCCAAACTGCTCGCGTAGCTCGGCGAAGCGCTCGATCAGCTTCTCCTGCAGGCTGTTGAACTGGTCGCTGCCTTCCGGCAGGTTTCCGGCATTGGCCTGGTCTTCCAGCCAGATCCACTGGAAGAACGCCGCTTCATACAGGGAAGTTGGGGTATCGGCGTTGTTTTCCAGAAGCTTCGGTTCACCTTTGCCGTCCCACGCCAGATCCAGGCGAGAGTAAAGCGAAGGCTGATTTGTTTTCCACGACTGGCGGACAAAGCTCCAGGTGTGCTTCGGAATGCGGAACTTTGCCATCAGCTCGTCGCTGTCGATGACCTTTTCCACGACCTTCAGGCACATCTGATGCAGCTCGGCCGTCACCTCTTCCAGCTTCTCAACCTGGGCCAGCGTGAGCTTGTAGTAAGCGTCTTCACACCAGTACGGCTCGCCGTACATGGTATGGAAGTTAAAACCGTACTCGGTGGCTTTTTCACGCCAGTCCGGGCGCTCGGTGATACTGACTCGTTCCATGATCAGCCGCCCATTGAGCGAGTAGAGGAGGTGCCTGTCGCGCTGCGCTGCATGCTGGTCTGCTTCGCCACCGATTCACCAAACCCGCCGCGGGTGATGGTGCTGGTCGTCGCAGGCTTCGGCGCCATTGCCGTTTTCGGTACCGTCACGGTGCGGCCAGGCGTCGCTGCGCCGTAGCCTTTGCCGCTGGCATCGGTATATTGACCGTAAGCCGGGCTGGCCGGGTTTTTCGAGCTAAACAGCGGCTGCTGCTGGTAGCCTGCACCACCGCCCATCAGGCGACCCATCATGTAGCCTGCCATCAGCGGCATCCAGAAGCTGCCGCTGGACTGCGCCTGCGCCTGATTTTCAGGTGCGGTGCCGGCCTGGGCCGGTGCCTGCTGGCACTGACCTTCACCGAATTCCGCCACGCAGTCTTCGCGTGAGGCATATTTCGGCGCGGTACGTTCTGCTTCTTTCAGCGCGCTCGTATAAGCCGTTTTACACTCGGCGGCTTTGCCGGTTGCGGCAGAGCAGTCGTCTGCGTTTTGATACAGCGAAACCGTTTCGTCATTTTTCTCACAGCCTGCCAGCATAAAGACAGCCGTGACCGCCAGCGCAACAGGGGTGAGGTGACGCGCGTTCCAGCTCTTGCGGAACGAAGCGTGATTTATAGATTTTGTCCGTTTCATCTTTGTCTTCCAGGACCCAGTGGTAATAACGCTCAGGATAGAGGATGAGTGGTTGAAAATGAAGCGAAGAGGGGCGGAATCAGGGGGATCTTTACGTTGGCTTACGTTCGGATGTGATTCAGATGCGCCCTCTCCCTGTGGGAGAGGGGCGGGGTGAGGGCATCAGGCCGCAGCAGGCCTGATGGCACTCTTAGTTACGGAACGGATTATTGCCCTTGCTGGCAGGCGCTGTGGTACGCGCGGCAGCGGGCTGTGCAGCAGGGGTGTTGCTGTTAGCGTTGAAGTTATCAACCGCGGCAACCTGGTCAGGATTCTCAGGTGCAACGCTCTCCGGAGAGGTGGAGACCGGCTTGCCCAGCGCGCTGTTCAGCATCTGCAGGTCTTGCTCGTTCAGCGTACCCAGAGCCTGCTTAATGTTCAGCTGGTTAATCAGGTACTGATAACGCGCGCTGGAGAGCTGCTGCTTCGCGTTGTACAGCGTAGTGGTCGCATCGAGCACGTCAACGATAGTACGTGTACCGACCGAGTAACCCGCTTCCATCGCGTCCAGGGAGCTCTGTGCAGACACAACGGCCTGTTTATAGGCGTTGATGCTGCTGATAGAGGCGTTCACGTTGTTGAAGGATGAACGTACGGTCTGCACCACGTTACGATGCGCGCTTTCCAGCTGCTCGCTCGCGCCAACAAAGTTGTACTGCGCCTGTTTCACCTGAGAGTTGACCTGACCGCCCTGGTACAGCGGCAGAGAGAAGCTCAGGCCCACCTTGTTCTGGCCCATATTGCTGTCATTATAACCCTGCGAATTGGCACCATTCGTTTTAGAGCCACTGTAGGTGGTGTCAGAGATGCCGGTAGAGGCGCTCAGGCTCAGGGTTGGCAGATGGCCATCCTGCGCCTGACGAATTTGCTCGCGGGCCAGGTCCTGGCTCAGACGCGCCTGCAGCAACGTCAGGTTGCGGTTTTCCGCCTCTTTCAGCAGGGCGTTAACGGCCTGCGGCTTATCCGTTTTAAAGCTGTCGACGTTCAGAGACGCCAGCTCAGGATAATAATTCCCGGTGACCTGACGCAGGGATTCCAGCGCGTTATCGAGGTTGTTACGCGCGGTCACTTCGTTGGCCAGCACGGTGTCGTACTGTGAACGGGCGTTCTGCACGTCGGTGATCGCCACCAGGCCCACGTTGAAGCGCTGGGTAGTTTGATCTAACTGGCGGTAAATCGCCTGTTTCTGCGCTTCGGTGTAGGAGAGTGCGTCAATCGCGCTCAGCACGTTGAAGTACGCCGTGGCTGTGTTCAGGATCAGCGTCTGCTGGTCGGTCTGATAGGTCACATCCTGGATGCCTGCGCTCTTTTCCTGCAGGGTCAGGGCACGCCATTTGGACATATCAAACAGCGTCTGTGTCAATTGCAGTGAGGCGCTGGTAGCATTGGAGTTAACGCCGTTAGCGTCGCGGAAACCGTTGCTGTAGGTATAATCTGCACCTAAACCTAACTGTGGCAGCAAGGGGCTACGCGCTTCGTTAATCTTTTCAAACGCAGCATCACGATCGGCCGCTGATTTACGTAAATCAGGGTTGCCCAGACGTGCCTGCTGGTAGACCTGTAACAGGTTTTCCGCCTGGCTCATTGCACTGAAGCCCGTCAGGCTCAGGCCGATAAGGATGGGGAGCAATTTCTTCATTTGCATTCCTTGTTGTGAAGCAGTATTAGCGCTGATCTAATTAAAAAATAATTGCCGATTCTAACAGAATCTTCCATACCAAAAGGTTGGCGTTACGTGCCATCTGGCGGTAATTTGCACCAATCTACCATATAGCCTTACAAACGGCAGCCAAACAGCCTTGAAATTCACAATTTCATCACCATTGCTACCAGGACTCGACTCATGCAAAAACCAGATAAGTTGCCCGTGACTTTCGCCAAAAACGATGTAGAAATTATTGCACGAGAAACGCTTTATAGCGGTTTTTTTTCAATGGATCTTTACCGTTTCAGGCATCGCCTGTTTAACGGGGAAATGAGCGGCGAAATCAGACGCGAAATTTTTGAGCGCGGGCATGCGGCAGTCTTGCTACCCTTTGACCCAGTGCGTGACGAAGTTGTGCTGGTGGAGCAGATCCGCATCGCTGCTTATGACGTCAGTGAGAGCCCGTGGCTGCTGGAGATGGTGGCCGGGATGATCGAAGAAGGCGAGTCGGTCGAGGACGTCGCCCGGCGCGAGGCGCTGGAAGAGGCGGGGCTGGTGGTCGGCCGCACAAAACCGGTGCTGAGCTACTTGGCAAGCCCGGGAGGCACCAGCGAACGCTTATCCATAATGGTGGGCGAAGTGGACGCCACGACCGCAGAAGGCATTCACGGTCTGGCTGATGAAAACGAAGATATTCGGGTTCATGTGGTAAGCCGGGAACAGGCTTACCAGTGGGTAGAAGAGGGGAAAATCGACAACGCAGCGTCTGTCATCGCCCTGCAATGGCTGCAGCTGCATTATCAGACATTACGAAACGAGTGGAAAAAATGAAGCGCTATACGCCTGACTTCCCAGAAATGATGCGCCTGTGCGAAACCAATTTCGCACAATTGCGCCGCCTGCTGCCGAAAAACGACGCACCCGGCGAAACGGTAAGCTATCAGGTGAGCAACGCGCAGTATCGATTAACGATAACAGAATCAACGCGCTACACTACGCTGGTGGAGATTGAGCAAACGGCACCCAGCATTAGCTACTGGAGCCTGCCGTCGATGACGGTACGCCTCTATCGCGACGCGATGGTCGCTGAAGTGTGTTCAAGCCAGCAGATCTTTCGCTTCAAGGCGCGGTATGATTACCCGAATAAAAAGTTGCATCAACGCGACGAAAAGCATCAAATTAACCAGTTTTTAGCCGACTGGCTAAGATATTGTTTAGCACATGGAGCAATGGCGATTCCGGTTTGTTAGCGTCATAAACCTACCTAAGGACACCATTTGGAAAGCCTGTTGAACCTGACTGTTGCTGGTGGGGCGCCAGTCAGGATATTACAAATCACCGATACCCACCTTTTTGCCGAAAAGCATGAAACGCTGCTGGGGGTGAATACCTGGGAGAGTTATCAGGCGGTACTGAGCGCCATTCACGCTGAAAACCGTGCATGCGATCTGATTGTCGCAACGGGCGATCTGGCGCAGGACCAATCTTCCGCGGCCTACCAGCATTTTGCTGAAGGCATCGCGAGCTTTAGCGTGCCTTGCGTCTGGCTGCCAGGCAACCACGATTTCCAGCCCGCCATGTACAGTTCTCTTCAGGATGCGGGTATTTCTCCGGCGAAATGTGTTTTTGCGGGTGAACAGTGGCAGATCCTGCTGCTGGACAGCCAGGTGTTTGGCGTCCCGCACGGTGAGTTAAGCGAGTTTCAGCTCGACTGGCTTGAGACCAAACTGGCTGCTGAACCGGAACGCCACACGCTGCTGTTGCTTCATCATCATCCTCTGCCGGCGGGCTGCAGCTGGCTCGATCAGCACAGTCTGCGCAACTCCGCGGCGCTGGATCGCGTGCTGGCGAAGTTCCCGCGGGTGAAAAATCTGCTGTGTGGGCATATTCACCAGGAACAGGATCTCGACTGGAACGGGCGCCGCATGCTGGCGACGCCGTCGACCTGCGTTCAGTTTAAGCCGCACTGCGCCAACTTTACGCTGGATACCATCGCGCCAGGCTGGCGCTGGCTGGAACTGCATGCCGACGGCACGCTGACCACGGAAGTCTGCCGTTTGACCGGTGCAAAATTCCGCCCGGATACCGCTTCAGAAGGCTATTGATGTCTACGCTCCTTTATCTGCACGGATTCAACAGCTCGCCACGCTCCGCAAAAGCGACACAGTTTCGCCAGTGGCTGAGCGAGCATCACCCCGACGTTGAGATGATTATCCCTCAGCTGCCGCCTTACCCGGCAGAAGCCGCGGAGATGCTGGAATCCATTGTGCTTGCGCACGGCGGCGAAACCTTCGGTGTGGTCGGTTCATCCCTGGGCGGGTATTACGCCACCTGGCTCTCGCAATGCTTTATGCTGCCCGCCGTGGTGGTTAATCCGGCGGTACGGCCATTTGAGCTGCTGCGGGACTTTCTTGGCGAAAACGAGAACCCCTACACGGGCCAGCAATATGTGCTAGAGTCACGCCATATTTACGATCTCAAAGTTATGCAGGTCGACCCGCTCGAGGCGCCGGATCTCATCTGGCTGCTGCAGCAGACGGGAGATGAAGTGCTGGATTACCGCCAGGCAGTGGCGTATTACGCCTCCTGCCGCCAGACTATAGAAGAGGGCGGAAACCATGCTTTCACGGGCTTTGAGAATCATTTCACCCAGATTGTCGATTTTCTTGGACTGCACAGCCACTGACAATCAATGCGAATTGCTAGTTTAAATCATGACGCAAACCTATAACGCTGATGCCATTGAGGTCCTCACCGGGCTTGAGCCGGTTCGCCGCCGCCCGGGGATGTACACCGATACGACGCGCCCAAACCATCTGGGCCAGGAAGTTATTGATAACAGTGTGGACGAAGCGCTGGCGGGCCATGCCAAACGCGTTGACGTCATCCTGCACGCCGATCAATCGCTGGAAGTCATTGACGACGGGCGCGGCATGCCGGTGGATATCCACCCGGAAGAGGGCGTCCCGGCCGTTGAGCTGATCCTCTGTCGTCTGCACGCGGGCGGTAAGTTCTCCAATAAAAACTACCAGTTCTCCGGCGGCCTGCACGGCGTGGGGATTTCCGTCGTCAACGCTCTGTCAAAACGCGTGGAAGTGAACGTCCGTCGCGACGGTCAGGTGTACAACATCGCGTTTGAGAACGGCGAGAAGGTGCAGGATCTGCAGATTGTCGGCACGTGCGGCAAACGCAACACCGGCACCAGCGTTCACTTCTGGCCTGACGAAAGCTTCTTCGACAGTCCGCGCTTTTCCGTTTCCCGCCTGACGCACCTGCTGAAAGCCAAAGCGGTGCTGTGCCCGGGCGTGGAAATTACCTTTAAGGATAACGTCAACAACACCGAGCAGACCTGGCGCTACGAAGATGGCCTTAATGACTATCTGTGCGAAGCGGTAAACGGCCTGCCGACGCTGCCGGAAAAACCGTTCGTCGGCAATTTCACCGGCGACACCGAAGCGGTGGACTGGGCGCTGCTGTGGCTACCGGAAGGCGGCGAGCTGCTGACCGAAAGCTACGTTAACCTGATCCCGACCATGCTGGGCGGTACCCACGTCAACGGCCTGCGTCAGGGCCTGCTGGACGCGATGCGTGAGTTCTGCGAATACCGTAACATCCTGCCGCGCGGCGTGAAGCTGTCGGCGGAAGATATCTGGGATCGCTGTGCCTACGTGCTCTCCGTGAAGATGCAGGATCCGCAGTTTGCCGGTCAGACCAAAGAGCGCCTGTCGTCACGCCAGTGCGCGGCGTTCGTTTCCGGCGTGGTGAAAGATGCGTTTACCCTGTGGCTGAACCAGAACGTTCAGGCGGCAGAAATGCTGGCTGAAATGGCGATTTCCAGCGCCCAGCGTCGTCTGCGCGCCGCCAAGAAAGTGGTGCGTAAAAAGCTGACCAGCGGCCCTGCGCTGCCGGGCAAGCTGGCGGACTGTACCGCGCAGGATCTCAACCGTACCGAACTGTTCCTTGTGGAAGGGGACTCGGCGGGCGGGTCGGCCAAGCAGGCGCGCGATCGTGAATATCAGGCGATCATGCCCCTCAAGGGTAAGATCCTGAACACCTGGGAGGTCTCGTCTGATGAAGTGCTGGCCTCGCAGGAAGTCCACGATATCTCGGTGGCGATCGGCATCGATCCGGACAGCGACGATCTGAGCCAGCTGCGCTACGGCAAGATCTGTATCCTCGCGGATGCGGACTCCGATGGTCTGCACATCGCCACGCTGCTGTGCGCGCTGTTTGTGAAGCACTTCCGCACGCTGGTGAAAAACGGTCACGTCCACGTGGCGCTGCCGCCGCTCTACCGTATCGACCTCGGCAAAGAGGTTTACTACGCGCTGACGGAAGAAGAGAAAGCGGGCGTGCTGGAACAGCTGAAGCGTAAGAAGGGCAAGCCTAACGTGCAGCGCTTTAAAGGGCTGGGCGAGATGAACCCGATGCAGCTGCGCGAAACGACGCTGGATCCGAACACGCGCCGCCTGGTGCAGCTGACGATCAGCGACGAAGACGAACAGCAGACCAACGCTATGATGGATATGCTCCTTGCCAAGAAACGTTCGGAAGACCGACGTAACTGGCTACAGGAGAAAGGCGATATGGCGGATATTGAGGCCTGATGCCCTCACCCTAACCCTCTCCCACAGGGAGAGGGAATGGATCGTAGGCCCGGTAAGCGTTAGCGCCACCGGGCTTTTTTACGTCAAAACTCCATCTTCACCGTCAGCTGCACTTCGCGCGGATCGCCAATCTGGTTACCCAGATTGTTGGTTGCGATAGATGAGGTGTAGTAAGTCTTATCAAACAGGTTCTTCACGTTCACCTGCAGCGTCACCGGATACTGCAGCTTCATCTTATACGCCGCAAACGCATCCGCCACGAAATAGCCCGGCAGATAGTAATCCGCACCGTTGGTCGCTGAGCGACGGCTTACGCCGTGCCCGCCGCCGCCCAGCGTCAGGGTATTCCCGGCAAACGCATTATGAATGTCGTAGGTCAGGAACAGGGAGCCGGTATGGCGCGGCACGTTCGGCAGCGGTTTTCCCGCATAGTCCGGGTCTTCCAGCACCTTCGCGTCGGTATAGCCATAGCTGGCGATGATATTGGTGTTCTCGGTCAGCGATCCGGCAAGATCCACCTCCACGCCCTGGGAGCGCACGCGGCCCGCCGTTTTGGCGATGGTTTCACCCCCCACGCTTTCGTTGTACAGCACGTTGCGTTTATGAATATCAAACAGCGCGATATTGGCGGTAACCCCGTCGAACAGGTCGAACTTCGCGCCCACTTCGTAAGCATTCGACGTTTCCGGCGGCAGGTCGCCGATGTAGCTCGCAATGGACGACTGCGGCATAAACGTCTGCGAGTAGTTGGCAAACAGCGAGACCGCTGGCGTGAGCTTATAGACCAGCCCCAGCTTCGGCGTCCACTGTTCGTCACGGCTGTCGGTGTTGACGTTGAACGGGCGGCCTTTGCCCGCGTACTGGGTGTAATACTGATAGCGCATCCCGGCGACGGCGATCCACTTATCGGTCAGGTACAGGGCATCCTGCGCGTACGCAGAGTAGCTTTCCTGCTTGAGCGTCTGGTCGCTGTCGGACGCCGACACGGTGGTGCATTTGTCGAGATTGCCATACGTCGGGTGATAGATATTGAAATCCTTCACGTTTTTACAGCGCATCATATCTGTGCGCAGCAGATCGTAATTCTCATACGACACGCCGGTCAGGACCTCGTTGTAAAAGCCTGCGATATCCACGTTCCCCTGCAGATCCGCACGGGTGCTGTGCATGCGCTGGGTCGAGCCCTGGGTCGCATCCACGCGGCGGGTCAGGTTGCCGGTTTTTGAATCGTAGGCCATCACGCGGGCCTGGTTATCGCTGTATTTGTCCTGGCTGTAGCTGTAGTCAAACTTCGCGGTCCACTGGCTGTTGAGGCGATATTCCGCGTTGAGCTGAGCGAGGTCGGACTGGCCGTCGGTGATGTTAAACGGCTCGTCAAAGCGGGTTTTGCGATCGACATCGACGGCCTTTTTAGTGTTGAGATCGAAGATCGTTCCGCGATCGAACGGCGTCTTATAGTCACGATGCGAATAGAGCACGGTCACGGTGGCATCGTCGCCAAACCAGGTGAGCGACGGAGCGATAAAGGTGCTGCGTTCGGTGCCGAAATTACGCCAGTAATCCTCGTCCTGATATTCGCCCGTGAGGCGATACGCCAGGCGCGTGCCGTCGATCGGGCCGGTCACATCGACCTGTCCGGTGCCGCCGCCAAAGCTGGAAGAGGTGGCAGAAATCGAGCCGCCGAAGATTTTCTCCGGGCTTTTGGTGACGACGTTGATCAGGCCGCCCGGATCGAGAATGCCGTACAGGGTCGAGGCCGGACCTTTCAGCACCTCCACGCGCTCCGTTGCGGCATTGAAGCTGCGCGGCAGTACGGTGCGCAGGCCGTTGGTCATGATGGACCCGTCGCGGTTCGCGCCAAACCCGCGGCGCACAAAGGCATCCTGCGTGCCGCCCAGGGTGTTGGTTTGCACCACGTTGCTGACGTTATAGAGCGCTTCGTCCAGCGTGGTGGCGTGCTGATCCTCCAGCACTTTATCGCTGACGGTATTCACCACCTGCGGGATATCCAGCATCGGCATGTTGGTTAACGTCGCGGTGGAGGTATTCAGCGGCTGATAGCCGTTGGTGGCTTCCGCCGCAGTATTTGGATCGGCGGTGACGGTAAGCGTTTCGCCGTCTTTAGCCGCGGTGGTGTCTGCTGCCTGCGCCAGCGGCGCCATAAACAGCAGTGAAAAGAGCGCGCGCCCTTTTACCCCAGAGAGTGAAGGTGTGAACGTAGCCATTACATCTGTTATCCCGAAATATCCCGCGAATGCGTTCGCGGCAAACTGTATGAGTCATTGCCCTTTACGGTCTGTCCGTTAGCCGGAAGTGGCGTCGGACATGTAATTGAGAATCATTCAATCATGCGGGAATGTAGTAGTAAATGGAAAAAAGAAAAAATCGACTACAGCGTTTAAACGTGCGGATAAGCGCAGAGGCATGTGAATTAACTTATTGAAATTAATGTTCTTATAAACCTTAATGCGTTCATCTTTACTCTGGGTTACCCCTGATTTATTCAAGGTGATTCTTCGCTTGACTACTACATGGCGCAGCGTCAAACTCTCAAAAGAGAATGAGTTTTATTTTTATTTGTTGGTTTTTCATTACGTTGGCGTTCACGTGGCTCACAACACACACAAACCGGGTCTGGTTCTGGAGAACCTCTCTGCGGGCTATCAGAAAAAAATCATCGTTGATGATATCTCCCTTGCCATCCCACAGCAGAAAATGACGGTGCTGGTAGGGGCGAACGGCTGTGGGAAATCCACGCTGTTGAGCACGATCGCGCGGCTGCTGCAGCCGCTGGGGGGAACCGCGCTGCTGGACGGTAAAGCCATTCATGAGCAGCCCACCAAAGCGGTCGCCCGTCAGCTTGGCATTCTCCCGCAGTCTCCGCTGCTGCCGGAAGGGTTGACCGTCTTTGAGCTTGTCTCGCGCGGGCGTTTTCCCTGGCAGAACTTTATGCGTCAGTGGAGCGACGAGGACGAACTGGCGGTGGAAGAGGCCCTGCGGCTGACCGGCACGGCAGAGTTTGCCCATATGCCGGTGGAAAGCTTGTCCGGCGGCCAGCGTCAGCGCTGCTGGATCGCCATGGCGCTGGCGCAGCAAACGCCGTATATCCTGCTTGACGAGCCGACGACGTATCTCGATCTCCGCTACCAGGTGGAGATCCTGGAGCTGCTGCACGCCCTGACCCGCCAGCACGGGCGTACGGTGGTGGTGGTGCTGCACGATCTCAACTTCGCCGTGAACTACGGCGATTCGCTGGTCTTTTTACGCCAGGGAAAAGTTGAGGGCGTATTGCATGAGGGCGATGCCTGCACGCCGGAGCTGATCAAAGCGGTGTTTGATGTGGACGTGCATATGTCCCTAAACCCGTTGACCGGCAAGCCGTTCTTTATGCCGTTTCGGCAGGGCGCTGTTCAACCATGATGCGCTCCTCTCTGGCCTTCCTGATTTTTACATTGCTGCTGGCGCTGGGCGCGATTGTGCATCTTGGCATCGGGGCGCGGTTTATTCCTCCCCGAACGGTGGTGGAGGCATTCTTCCATTTCGACCCGCGCAATTTCGACCATAACATCATCATCAGACTACGACTGCTGCGCCTCTGCGCCGCGATAGTGACGGGCGCCGCGCTCGGCGTGGCGGGCGTGCTGCTGCAGTCCGTGATCCGCAACCCGCTCGGCGAGCCGCATATTTTGGGACTCAACGCCGGGGCCGCGCTGGCGGTAGTGATTACCAGCGCGCTTGGGCTGTCGCTGCCGTTTGGTCGCCCGCTCGTTGCCGCCGCCGGTGCCGCCGCGCTGTTTTTGCTGGTGCTGATGTTTTCCTCGTCCGGTCGCACCGGACTTACTCCGATGAAGGTCACGCTGTGCGGCGTGGCGATGTCGGCATTTGCCTCGTCGATTACCGCCGCGGTGTTACTCCTCGATGAACAGACGCTGCTCGCCCTGCGCACCTGGCTGGCGGGTGATATCGCCGGGGTCAACGCGCAGATGCTTCAGAGCGCCCTGTGGGCGGCAGCAGCCGGTTTTGTTCTCGCTATCGGGCTGTCGCCCTCGCTCAACATGCTGGCGCTGGGCGACAGAATGGCGCAGGGGCTTGGCGTGTCGCTGCTGAAAACTCGCCTGCTCGCCCTGCTGGCCATCGCGCTGCTCTGCGGCGCGGCCGTCTCTGTCGCCGGGC